>JASHOU010000020.1 GCA_030038475.1 Terriglobales bacterium
AAAAAGTAGGCTACCAGATCGATGACGTAGCCCGCAGGCTCGAAAGAATCCGAATCGATTTGTATCTTGGCCTTTTTGTAGCGCGCCAGACCAGCCAGAACCAAAAGCACGCCGCCGACCGCGGAAACAATGCCCAGCCACGTGGTGAGGCCAAACGTAGGCGAAGGATGCCCCTCCAGTTTCAGGAATTCGCGCAGTGCGATCGAGAAGCGTCCTATGGCGAACCCGAAGATGATGGTTGCCACGCCGGTGCGCACCCAGGCCAGAAACGTGCGTTCGTTGGCAAGGTGATCGCGCGCGCGGTTGGGATTGGGGCTAGGATTTTGCACACTTATCGAGCAGCGGCCGCGGGCAGAATCTCTTCGACGTCGATTCTGGTGGGGTAACTGCCGGTATAGCAGGCGGAGCAGTAGTTTGTTTTCTCTCCGTCGGCGCACGCCTTCTTGAGGCCTTCGATCGACAGATAGGCAAGCGAGTCGGCACCGATGAATTCGCGAATCTCCTCGATGGATTTGTTGGCGGCGATGAGCTCCTTTTTTGACGGTGTATCCACTCCGTAAAAACAGGGCGAGATGGTCGGCGGGCAGGAAATCCGCATGTGGACTTCTTTCGCGCCAGCGTTGCGAATCATGCGGACGATTTTCTTGCTCGTCGTGCCGCGCACGATGGAGTCATCCACCAAAATTACGCGCTTGCCTTCGAGCAGACTGCGAACCGCATTCAGCTTCAGCTTGACTCCGAAGTCGCGGACGGATTGTTGCGGCTCGATAAAAGTGCGCCCGATGTAATGGTTGCGAATCAGCGCGAGGCGAAACGGGATGCCGCTTTCGGCGGCGTAGCCGATGGCCGCAGTGTTGCCGGAATCGGGCACGGGAACAACAATGTCGGCGTCGACGGGAGCCTCGCGAGCAAGCTGCCGTCCCATGGCGTCGCGGCTTTGATCGACCGAACGGCCAAACACCAGGCTATCGGGGCGGGAGAAATAGACGTGCTCGAAGATGCAGCTCGATTGCGCCGGCGACGGCGCATAAAAACGCGAGCTGACGCCTTCGGGGCCGACGATAACCAGTTCTCCGGGTTTTACGTCGCGTTCATAAGTTGCGCCGATCAGATCGAAGGCGCAGGTTTCCGAAGCAAACACGATGGTGTCTTTTTTGTCGCTGCTGAGAGCCGGAATGCGGCCCATGGCCAGTGGGCGGAATCCGCGAGGATCGCGGGCGGCGAAGACACGATCGCGGCTCAGCATGACCAGCGAGAATGCGCCTTCCACGCGTCGCAGCGCGTCTGCGATGGCGTCGGGCAAGGTGTGCTCGCGCGAGAGCGCAATCAGATGAACCAGCACCTCGGTGTCGCTGTTGGTTTGAAAAATCGAGCCCAAACCCTCAAGCTTCGAGCGAATGGTCTGCGCGTTGACCAAGTTGCCGTTGTGGGCAATGGCTATCGCTCCTTTGTTCGACAGCACCATGATGGGTTGCGCGTTGAGCAAAGCGGAATCGCCCGCCGTGGAATAGCGGGTATGGCCAATGGCGAGCACGCCGCGAAGCGAACTCAGCACCTCCTGGCCGAAGATGTCGGCGACCAGGCCCATGGCTTTATGCTGGCGCAGGCGTTCACCGTCGGAGCTGACGATGCCAGCCGACTCTTGTCCACGATGTTGCAGGGCGTGCAGGCCGAGGTAGGCGAGCTTCTCCGCCTCGGGATGGGCGTGGATGGCGACCACGCCGCACTCATCGCGAAATCTGTCTAAGGGCAACATCGTCGTTGGTCGTTAGTCGTTAGTCGTTTGGTAACCAGCCGTGCGCTCCACCGTTTGCCACCACGAGAACCAGTCGTCGCTCCCATGGAGTCATGTCAGTGCGAAACGTTGGGGTCGCATGAAACGTTTGATGAGGGCTTGATCTCACTACTCACTCCTTAACGAATTCTCCAGCGCACCCTCGTAAACTTCGCGCAACTCGGCGATTGTTGCTGAAATCGCCGGTTGACCATTCACCGAAATTTCGACTTTATCCCCGCCGGTTTTGCCGAGGTCGTCTGCTGAGAGTTCGTATTCTTCCGCTATTTGTTGGATTCGCGGCAAGTTGGCGGGGTCGCAGCTTAGTACGATCCGGCTGGAATCTTCACCGAACAGCATGAACTCATGCGCCAGTCGCTGCTTTGGCAATGAGACGCTCAGGCCGATCCCGCCCAGCAATGCCGACTCGACCAGCGCCACAGCCAATCCGCCGTCGGAACAGTCGTGGACGGATTCAACGAGCCCAGCCTGAATCACGGCCACCAGAGCGCGCTGCAGCGTCGCTTCTTTTTCGATATCCAACTCTGGCGGATAACCCCACACCGCTCCGAGAATTTCTTTGGCGTATTCCGACGAGCCGAATTCGGACTCGGCGTCAACAGCATCGCCGGGATCATTGGCGCGGAGAAGCACAATGCTGCGTCCCGGCTGCGCGAAGTGCATCTTCGCCGTTTTGTGCACGTCCTCGAGAATTCCCACCACTCCAATCACGGGCGTCGGATAAATTCCCTCGCCGAGAGTTTCGTTGTAGAAGCTGACATTGCCGCCGGTGATCGGAACATCCAGTTCTTCGCAGGCTTTGGTCATACCGTCGATGACCTGCGAAAACTGCCACATGATATGCGGCTTTTCGGGATTGCCGAAGTTCAAACAATTGGTCGCACCAATCGGAGTCGCTCCAGCGCAAGCCACTTTGCGCGCCGCTTCGGCGACGGCATGCATCGCGCCAAGCCGCGGATCGAGATAACACCAGCGGCCGTTGCCGTCGAGCGCCATAGCGAGCCCGCGATCGGTGCCTTTGATGCGAATGACTCCGGCATCGCCCGCTCCGGGCGCTTCGACCGTGTTCGTCTGCACCATGTGATCGTATTGCTGCCACACCCATC
>JASHOU010000021.1 GCA_030038475.1 Terriglobales bacterium
AAGGCGCGATCCTCCACATCGATACCGGACCAAACTTCCAAGAGCGAGGGAGTATTGTTATTTCGATCACTAACACAGGTCACATTAGCGCTTACAACCTGCATGGAACGTTGCAAGTGTCCCAGATATCCATACCTAGCCAACGAACCCTGAAAACTCTTTCTCCTCCTTGGATCATAAGTATCCCAGAGATACCTATCACGCAGGGATGGGACACCCACAAAGAATATCCGCTCCAAATATCGCCGCGTGATCTCGCGTTGCTCGCTGATATCAAACTTGCTTTTAAGGTAACCGGAGATTTCACCTTTAATAATGGGTTTAGCGATAAGACTCAACCATTCTGCTATTGCTATCTGGGGCGCTATGAAGTCAAGAACAAAGCTGGACAGGTGACCAGTAGCGGCGGCCCTAGTCCTCAAGTGTGTGATGAACTGTCTCGTGCAGTCGCGAGTATAGAATTGTCGAAACGAGAGGCAGCACAAAAGTAGACCCGTCACGGCAAGTAGATATGAAACCACCCTGTCACGGCCTCTCAATTTTCAACTCCTTACACTTGTGTGTCAAGTAAGTTGACACGATGTAAGTTATTGAAAAGATGGAGAGAGCATCCCGACGATCCGACAGCCGACGGAATCTTGATGACAATTCAGACCGCTTCAGACCGCCTCCATGGACCTCCGCCCAAATCCGTAGCAAGATGCCAACAATTCCCCGCTGAGCACATCGCTCCCGGAGGCAGTTATGAAAAACGCATGGTTGAAGGTTGCGACGCTATTAATGGTTCTCTCGAGCCTGGCGGCTGCGCAATTGGGCAGCAGCTCGAAACTCACGGCCCAGGTGCCCTTTGACTTCATGGCAGCAAACAAGATCGTTCCCGCTGGCGAGTTGGCGGTCAGGGTCGCCACCATGGACGGCAAGATTTTGTCGATCGACAATACCGAGGTCAACGTCGGCCTGTTCTCCTCGGTTTATCGGGAAGAGAGCAAGCAAGCCGCGTCTCACTACTCCCTGGTATTCAATCGCTACGGAGACCGCTATTTCCTGTCGGAAATCAGACTCGAAGGCAGCAATATTTTCTATCGCCTGCCTGAAAGCAAGGCCGCGGCTGAACTCCGCGCAAACAACGTCTCCGCCATGCAGGACATCGTCCTCGCCTCGCTGCGCTAGTTCGCGCGAGAGTTCGTAGCGCTAGTTCGGGGCGATACTTCGTGGCGACAGTCCGCTGCGATGGCAAGACGAGAAGATTTTCTTCGACCGCCACCGTCTGAAACTTGATTGTGGTCGTGCGAAGTAAGATGGAGCCCGTCCAAACGAAAGTTTGGGCGGGTTTCTTTTGCGGGCGCCCATCTTTCGCGCTTTTCGAAAAGCGGGCTACCGTACGGTTGATACTAGGGCTCCGGATTCGCGGTCACCCATGCCAGGGCGACTCTTCCGCAAGCTGCCGGAAAATGCCAGGCCACCGGAGTCAGCATATTGCGATCGCTACGCGACCAAGGAAGATTAAACGGCGCGACTGGCCGACCCCTAGTTCGTAACCCAGATGTGCTTGTGAGTGGTTGTCTCGATGTAACGAGCGAACTGCGGCTCTCGCTTCTCTGTCCTGTCGTCAGCTACCTCCACCGCTGCCCATCTACTTGGCGGGCTCGGAAGCCGGTCGACGACTGACCGGACAACAACAGCGCTTACCTTCTTCTCTCCCCTTTGCCTTAAGCGAAAAAGGCGAGTATGTCCCTCTGTGACGCAAAGATCGCCGTCATGCTCCTCAAGGACGGGAGGTATCAGAAGGCTAACTTCGCCATTCCGAAGCATTATTCCGCAGGTTCGGAAAAACAGCCACCCCTTTTCCTCGTAGAGACGTAGAAGATGATCCACTTGCGCTAACTTATAGCGGACTACCTGAGTAGCTACAGGGCGAAGATCCTCGATAATAACGTCCTTGCGTTCGAACTGTGCCGTGGTATACGCCCTCACCCTTTTTAGCCGTTCGAACAGAATGCCGTCATCCGCCTCTACCAGTTCCGGTTTGAAATTGTCCCGTCTGTCCTTCCCATCGAGACTGCCCGCTCGGAAAGAATTTCCCAACTGGAGCCTGAGAGCGCTAATTGAGTGCCAATCGACGGATCCGGAATAGATGCGACCATAGATGTTATCTCGGGCAGATCTGGGGTTTTCCGTAATGGCTTGGCAGAGCAGAATCTCGTCTGGATCACTCAACGCTCCCGACCAAGGGGCAGATGAACTACTTCGGCGTACATTACAACCAAGGTTCTCCAAGAGCGTATAGCGCTCGTGAGTGCCATCCGTACAAAGCACATCAACATTTATCCCCTTCCTGCGCGCCACAAAAACAGAGATCATTAACGGGAAAACCCAGTCCTTTGTTAGTCCGGCCACCGTCACTTGGCGCTGGGCGCTCACGAAGAAGTTTTGCATCTTTTCGAAGAAGTGCCCTTGAGTAAGCAAGAGGGTGCGGTCGGGAACCTGGATCTGCAGAGCGATTCGGCGCCCGATCAGATATAGGGCACCGCCGGCCACAGTGGCGACCGCTAGGACAATCGCAATCGGCACCTTAACCTTAAGCGCTGGCAGCAAATAACTTCGAATAAAATCGATCACGCCTTGAAGATCTGCCACAAACGCAACTGTAGCTAATGCGATCGGAGCCCAAATTGGCCACAACTTTAGCAGCTTCTTCGGCATGTGATCCTTTCTAAAAAAAAAGCCACGGGTTTCCCCGTGACCCCCTCGGTCCGAAAGACATTATCTACCAGCCTCTGCTAACAATGTAAAGGCCACCTTGGTGCCGTTCGCTGCGAAGCGCGAGCAAGCTCAATCTCACAAAACTTTCCGTTGACTTAAGCTCCCAACCCGCCCGACAATCGAATTGATTGCGGCAGCGAAGAAGCGAGCCGCGTCTTAAAAGCTAAGTCCTTATTGTTGAATATTTTGCAAACCGTCGATTATTTAGAATCAATACTTTGCAGGGGAAAAGCTGGCCGAAAAGCCGTTTTTTCAAGCTAAACATAAGATACCAAAGATTTTACCTCTAAGTGCCGATTCCGCAATATTTTGCGGACAATTCATGGGCTAAGGTGATGATTCTAAAGATCGATGGGGGGTAGGGGGTAGGGGGTGTACCCAACCAACCGAGTCATCGAAACAAGCGGAGTGCGCTAGCCGGGCCCACTCCCCGGCTCGCCTGCGGCGAAGACGTAGGTCGTCATCTTATCCAGCTTGATGTTCGAATGCGTCGAGCTGAGGACGACGGCTCCGCCGCTGTCACGAGTCGACTCGACATCCTTCATGGCAGTCCGGCGCGGGGACGTATCCGGAGGTGGCGACGTGGGGTCGTCACCTCCGACATTCCGAGGGCCGGTCGGATTCCGCTGGCCAGGATAGGCGCCGGCCGTACCTCCAAATCTTGGGCTGGGTCCGGCATCGGGCAATCCGGCAGCGAGATCGACGATCGACGGGGGATAATACCAGGCACTCAGGTAAATTTTGGGCTCGAACGAAAGCGTTTTGGCGGCCGAGTGATTTTTCCATTGCGCGGAATCCAAGCGAATCGCCAGGCGCGATGGACTGGTTGCCGATTTCGCCGCCGATTCGGTGACTTCGCCGGTGAGAATGGCGTTTTCAGGAACCACGACGCCGTTAACCAGCGTGGCCAGCGCGAGTTTGGCCTCGACTTTGGTGCCAACTCGCGTTGCACCGGCAACCACGTTTTGCCGCATGATCACGGGAAATTCCTGCGGTAGCGAAGAAATGGCCGCCGCCGATTTGCTCTGGCCGAGCGCCGGCTGAATGAGCAGGGAACTAGGGAAGCAGAAGATAAGCGTGATGTACGTATGCAGGCGAAACGTGCGCCGGAGAGAAATCGATCTGCCGAACATCTTGCGGAACATGGCTGCGTCCCCTTTGCTCGGCCGGACGGGACGGCGCTTTGGAAGCGCCAAGTGGGCATTGCCGGAGTCGCGATTGCAAACATTGTACTCCAGCAGAGCATGGGCAGACACGCATTACGACTCGCTGGACGATCCGGCCGCACGCAGAACATCGACCGCATACAGAACGCCTTCAGGTGTCTCTTCGTGCTTGAAATAGGCGAAGACATCGCGGCCTGCAGCGAGATGCTCTTTCATGCGCGCAACCATTTTTTGCCGCTCTTCGGCGGTGTACGTTGGTTTGCGATAGCGGTAGTAGGCGTAATCGGCGGTGACTACGTCGGGAGTGTCGCGCTCTTCGGTTTCGGCCACACATAGCGCGATGTTGCGCTGGCGCAGCGTGTTCCACGTGGCATCGGAGAACCACGAATCGTGACGGAATTCAAACGCCGCGCGCACGGTTCGCGGCAGGCATTTGAGAAATTCTGAGAGCACAGCCTGATCCGCTTTGAAATTCGGCGGCAACTGAAACAGCAGCGGGCCCAGACGACCGGCGCGTTCTAACGCTTCGAGCGTGCCGAGAAAGCGCCGCAGAAACTCTTCGGAGTTCTTCAGGCGCTGGATGTGGGTGAGCACCTGGTGCGCTTTGATGGTGAAGCGGAAATGCTCGGGCGTTTCCGCGATCCAGTTTTGGATGGTCGTTTCTTTGACCAGTTGGCGAAACGTGTAGTTGACTTCTACGGCGTTGAGCTTGGTCGCGTAGAAATTCAGAAATTTCTTCTGCGCCAGCTTCTCCGGATAGAATGCGGGCTTCCAGGTTGGATAAGCCCATCCGGAAGTTCCGACGTAGAGCTGCGCCATGAGCGAGGATTATACTTTGCCACGCTTTTTCGGCGCAGTGTTTCGCTTTGCCGCGGTCTTGCTCTTCGTCGGACGCGCGCTCAAGCGAGGCCGAGCTTCGTCCTGCGCGGCGAGGTTGGCGCGATCGTCTTCGCTTTCCGATTCCGCTGCCGACGCCGAAGCCAGTCCAGCTAATTGCGGCAATTTCTGTTTCAGTTTCAACACGGGTTCGTACAAGTCTCCCATTTTTTCGACGCGCGCGAGCACGTCCTTCGCTTCAAAGACGAGCCGCTCGGCATCTTTCTTCTTCAGCGCTTGTTCGACTTCATCCCACGTGATTGGCGTCGAAACCGTCGGATGCTCGCGTGCGCGCAGCGAATAGACCGAGATTGTCGTTTTGTGCTGGTCGTTCTGGCTCCAGTCAACGAGCACTTTATTCGTACGCACGGCCTTCTTCATGTCCGAGACGACGAGATCAGGATGCTCCTGTTCCAGCAGGCGCGCGATGGCGTGAGCAAACGGCTTTGTCTCCTCGTAGCTGACCTTGGTATTAAGCGGGACATAAATCTGCATGCCCTTCGAGCCGGAGGTTTTGGCAAAGCTCTGCAGACCGAAATGATCGAAGATCGCACGCACCCACAGCGCAACCTGCGCGCACTGCACGATGTTCGCGGGAGGTCCGGGATCGAGATCGAAGACAATCATGGTTGGCGTGGCAATATCGCTGCCGAGCGATAGCGAGGGATGCAGTTCGATCGAGGCCAGGTTCGCGATCCACACCAGCGTGGGCAAATCGTTGGCAAGAAGGTATTGCATGGTGCGGTTGTTGCCCTCGCTCCAGACGGGCGCGGTCTTCACCCAATCGGGCCGATGCATGGGTGCATTCTTCTCGAAGAAGTATTCGTGGTCGACACCCTCGGGATAGCGCTTCATGGTCAGCGGACGCCCGGCAAGATGCGGCACCAGCGCAGGCGCAATGCGGACGTAGTAATCCACCACCTGACCTTTGGTGAAACCGGCGGCAGGGTAAAGAATCTTGTCAAGATTCGTGAGCTTGAGCTTGCGGTTCTCGACCTCAACGATGGTGGGTGCTGGCATGGTGTGGTCGTGCGCGGCTACAACGGCTCCCAGTATAGTTGCTGCGAGGCTTGAAAGAGATGGTTGCTTTCGACTAGTGTTTCTGGTTGCCGATTTTCGTCGAGATTACTACGCGGCATTCGAGGTAGATATGCGAACTCGCACTCTGGGTGTTTTTTCCATGTTGGTGGCAGCGGTCGTGGGTTTAGCGCCGCTCGGCCGGGCTCAATCCAGCCAGTCTTCGTCGGAGACATCTTCTTCCGCCAGACCGCGGGAAATTCCCGCCTTCGATCTTAATGCCATCGATAAATCTGCCGATCCCTGTGTGGATTTCTATCAATACGCCTGCGGAACGTGGATGAAGAACAATCCGATTCCAGCCGACAAGTCGCGATGGGGAAGGTTCGACGAGCTCGCCGAACACAACCTTTATATCTTGCGCGACATACTGACTGAAGCGCAATCTGCGGGCAAGCATTCACCAATAGAGACCATGGTCGGCACTTACTATGACTCGTGCATGGACGAGAGTGCGATCGAGGCAAAGGGAACCGCTCCGCTGATGCCGGAACTGGAACGGATCAACGCAATCAAGACCAGAGAGGATCTGGTCCGCCAGATTGCTTACATGCACCGGGAATCGATTGGGGCGCTTTTTGCTTTCTATCCGCAGCCTGACATGCACGACTCGGCCGAAACAGTCGCCAATCTTGACCAGGGCGGGATCACGCTGCCGGACCGCGACTACTACATCAAGGATGATCCGAAGTCGGTTGAGACGCGGCAGAAATATGTGGAGCACGTGCAGAAGATGTTCGAACTGGCCGGGGACAAGCCGGAAGCGGCAGCGGCTGAAGCCAAAACCGTGTTAAGCGTCGAGACAGGGCTGGCGCAGGCGTCGATGGACCGCACAATTCGCCGCGATCCGAAAACGCGCGACCATAAAATGACGGTTGCGGAGATCGAAACTGCGGCTCCGAATTTCGACCTGACTCTCTACTTTGCCGATAATGGCTCGCCGAAATTTACCTCGGTGAATGTGAACAATCCCGATTTCTTCAAAAAGGTCAACGAGCAGATCAGCAATGTGCCGCTCGTAGATTGGAAGACTTACCTGCGCTGGCGAACGATCAACACTTATGCTCCGGGTTTAACGAAAGCCTTTGTCGATGAGGATTTTCAGTTCAACGGCAAATACCTGTCGGGGCAGCAGGAGATTGAACCGCGGTGGAAGCGCTGCGTGAAATCGACCGACGTGAAGCTGGGGATGGCTCTGGGCAAGCTCTATGTCGATCGCACTTTCGGCGCCGCCGGCAAGGAGCGCACGCTGAAGATGGTGCAGGCGATCGAGAACGCCATGCGCCAGGATATTAGCCAGTTGACGTGGATGTCAGATACGACGAAGAAAAAAGCCTACGAGAAGCTCGACGCAATCGTAAACAACATTGGCTATCCCGACGCGTGGCGCGATTACAGCAGTGTGTCGATCAAAGCCGACGACTACGTCGGCAATGTAATGCGCGCGAGTGCGTTCGAGGTGCAGCGCCAATATAAGAAGATTGACCAGCCGACGGACCGCAAAGACTGGACCATGACGCCGCCGACGGTGAATGCGTACTATCGGCCGCCGATGAACGATATCAACTTCCCGGCGGGCATTTTGCAGCCGCCGTTCTATAGCAAGCAGATGGATGATGCGGTCAATTATGGCGGCGTGGGCGTGGTGATCGGGCACGAACTCACGCACGGCTTCGATGACCAAGGCCGCAAGTACGATGCTGAGGGCAACTTCCGCGACTGGTGGACGGCGGACGACGCCAAAGAATTTGAGCAGCGCGCCGATTGCACGGCCAACGAGTACTCGAGTTTCGTTTCCGTCAAGGACGATAAAGGCGAGGTCAAGCTCAATGGCAAACTGACGCTCGGCGAAAATACCGCCGACAACGGAGGCCTGAAGCTGGCGTATATGGCGTTGACCAACATTATTGGCAATACGCCGGTGAAACCGATCGACGGCTATACTCCGCAGCAGCGATTCTTTCTTTCGTATGGGCAGATCTGGTGCCAGAATGTGACCGATCAGGAGGCGCGGAAGCGCGGGCTGACTGATCCGCATTCGCCGGGACGTTGGCGCGTGAATGGCGCGGTGCAGAACTCGGCCGCATTCCAGCAAGCGTTTGGATGCAATGCCGGACAACCGATGGTTGCGGAAAACGCGTGCAGGGTTTGGTAGCGGCACTGCAGGGAACAAAGCCGTATGTAACAAAGTGAGGCCATCCAATATGACGCGAATAGGTGGAACGACTCGGCTGGCGCTGGGTCTGACGATTCTGGTAGCCCAAGTGGCCGTCGCTCAAGAGGCGAAAGAAGTGAGAGATGCGCCGGCACAGCTT
>JASHOU010000022.1 GCA_030038475.1 Terriglobales bacterium
GTAAGCAAAGTCGCGATGAATGATGGTGGATAACGCATCGACGGGTTCGCCTGCAACCATGATGTCGAGCTTGGCCATGGGTGAAACCCAGTTGCCCGAGAGGTGATAATCAAGCGAAGCGTAGCCGCGCGATACCGACTTCAGCCGGTCGTAAAAATCGAGCACGATTTCATTCAGCGGAAGCTCGTACTGCAGCATCACGCGCGAGGAGCTCACATACTCAAAACTCTTCTGCTTACCGCGCTTTTCTTCGACCAGCTTGAGAATGCCGCCCACATATTCTTCGGCGGTCAGGATCACAGCCAGTATCACCGGCTCTTCGACTTTGGCGATTTCGCTGACATCGGGCCAGCGCGAAGGGTTATCCACTTCAATCACCGAACCGTCGGTCTTTGTGATCTGGTAGCGCACGCCGGGAGCGGTCGTGATCAGATCGAGACCGTACTCGCGCTCCAGCCGCTCCTGGATGATCTCCATGTGCAGCAACCCCAGAAAGCCGCACCGGAAGCCGAATCCGAGCGCGACTGAACTTTCTGGTTCGAAAAAAAACGAGGAATCGTTGAGACGCAATTTTTCCAGCGCTTCGCGCAGCTGCGTGTGTTCGTGCGCATCGACGGTGTACAGGCCGGCAAAAACCATCGGCTTGATTTCTTCGAAACCCGGAAGCGGCTGGAGAGCGGGCCGGTCGTCGTCGGTGATGGTGTCGCCGATTTTCGTATCGGCGACATTCTTGATATTCGCAATCAGAAATCCGACTTCGCCGGCCACCAATTCTTCGACCTCGACCGGTTTGGGCGTGAGCGCGCCCAGAGTTTCCACCTGAAAGACGCGCCCGTTCGACCAAAGCCGAATCTTCTGCCCCTTGCGCATCGTGCCCTCGAACACACGCGCCAGCACGACCACTCCGCGATAGGGATCGAACCAGGAATCGAAGATGAGGGCTTGCAAATGCCGCTCCGGCGCGCCTTTTGGCGGGGGAATGCGCTTGACGATCGCTTCGAGAACGTCAGGAACTCCCTGGCCGGTTTTTGCGCTGATGAGTAACGCATTGGAGGCATCCAGGCCGACGGCACCCTCGATCATCTCTTTGGTGCGCGGAATATCGGCGCTCTGCAAGTCGATCTTGTTGATGACGGGGATTATTTCGAGGCCATGATTGATGGCGAGATACGAGTTGGCGAGCGTCTGCGCTTCGACGCCTTGGGAAGCATCGACCACGAGCAGCGCGCCTTCGCAAGAAGCCAGCGAGCGCGAGACTTCGTAGGAAAAATCGACGTGGCCTGGAGTGTCGATCAAGTTGAGCTGGTAAGTCTGGCCATCCTGCGCGGGATACATCATGCGAACGGCATGAGCCTTGATGGTGATGCCGCGCTCGCGTTCGAGATCCATCGCATCGAGAACCTGTTCCTGCATTTCGCGCGCGGTGAGCGAGCCGGTCAGCTCCAGCAGGCGGTCGGCAAGCGTGGACTTGCCGTGGTCGATGTGCGCGATGATCGCAAAATTTCGGATGTGCTGTGAATCCATGAGGACAAATCGATTTTAGCAGTGCGTAGGGTGAAGATTGCCACGAGGAACAGAGCGGAGCCGGTGAAGGGGTCGAAGAGGAAAGTGTCTACGCGGCCTTTGGCAGTTCAACGTGGAACTGCCCGTTGTCATCCTCGCGAATCCAATTCCGCTGAAGTGCCACCATCAAGAGCTCGCGCGTTCCCACTTCAGGAGAAATATCGCCCAAATTTTCGCGGCGGATGCGTCCAAGCAGATCCTCGAGCGAACTGAAATCGAAGTGAGCGCCGTTGACGCTAGCAAGAGCAGCCCTGAGATCAAACATTTTTGATTGCCTCTGAGCGGTAATTATTGTCGTCGGAGGGAGCCTTCGTCAACCCGGTTGAGAACGCAGTCCATTACGTTCGTTTACTCCTTGAGTACCGCGTCGATGACGTTCTCGACTGACAGTGTGCTATCCGAAGTGACGAAAGCATAGAGGTGAATATCCCTGTCCCAGGCGTCCTGGAGATGATCGATCAGAGCCGAGAGCGTGGAAGCAGGCTCTGTTCGGTCCTTGCCCTTGATCATCATTACGCTCTTATTATCCGGCTCGCGGCGTGCGTAGGGCTTGAATTTGAATGGAGTAATTAGGATACCCTTTTGCAGAAGTTCTCGCCTCTTATTCGCCAAGCGGATAGCACCGCTTCCCGGGGCAATCAAATCGTCGACTCTAGAGTTGATCTTTCTGAACTGATCATCATTGAGATCCCCTTTTCGTTTCCATACACTTCGAAGAGTTCTCTTCCTATCAAGAGTCAACTCCAGGCAGGCAAGCGTGAGACTGTCACTTTCATCTTCCTTGACCTTGCGCAGCGCTTCAACCCACCACGCATCGTCAAATGGGGCCAGTTTTTGCAGTAAATCTCTCTTCCCGGCAAGGCTAGATGCTCCTAATCCCTCGATAATGGCGACCAATGGGTAAGTCGCCGCGTGCCCGAATGCTCTCACCGATGCGTGTCTCAGGGCGGCGGAGGCCTGAGCTACTTTGTGGTGTCTAACGAAGACCTGATTGCTTCGCGACCGGGAGAGACAGTAGCTCTCGAGCGCGGCCAGTCCGGTTTCCTTCACAGCTGTGACAAAGCCCAGATCGGGGTCATAGATTAGGACGAGATTGCTGACAAGGCGGTCGACGTCGTAATGCGCAAAATCCAACCCCAACGCCCTCCCGTCGCGTAGTAGGTAATCCGCCCTGTCGGAATCGATTTCCCCGTCCACCAAAGAATGCAGCCACTGCATCGTCGTTGCGTGAGGACGTTTTTGAAGATCGTACTTTGGAGTCTTTGTGTTTAAGATTGCCGTCGCCATTTCAAACGCAGCCCGGACGGAAGGACTTGTTTCGGCGGCTAATGACTGGAACACCAACTCTGCGAGTCGATGGCCTATCTCCTCGTGCGGAGCCTCTGCTCCAGCTATTGCCATGAATGGATCGGACAGTGATTGTTTTTGTGACTTTTGTAGTGCCGCATAGTCCTTGATTGCATATTCAACGTCATGACTGAAGGGGAAGTGGCCGAGATCATGGAATAAAGCCGCTAGTCGCAGGCTAGCTTCGACGACAGCCATGAGTTCGCGAGTTCGGGCGTTCTTCAGGCTCGCATGTCGGAACGACGAGCGGACGGTAGCGAGTGCGCTCAATGTGCCGTCCTGCTGTAGCAAATCCGTCACGGAATCGCCGACCCCTGCGTATTTCGGAACCCGTGTCTCGATATCGTCAAAAAACCTGCCAGCCACTTCTTCCTCAGCGTTCTCCAAGGCCGCAAGTACAAATCGCGAGGCAAGATGCATGGCACCCAAACTGTGCACGAACCTAGAGGTTCGGGCCTCTGGAAACACATGCTCCGCCAAGCCGGTCTGAGTGATTCGGCGCAGCCGCTGTGTGACCGGGTCGTCCACCACGATTCGCTCATGCGCAGCAACCACCAGATATCCGTGTACGGGATCTCGAATTACAAATGGCCGATTGGAATTCATACTTCAGTTCAGCGATTGCAAAATGCAAACACAAGTGCTCTCCATAATCTTGCAGATATATAACCTTTTGCCGTTCTGACATTCACGGTGAAATCTTACTCTCGGCTCACTTGGCCGCACAATAAAAAGGGCGCGCTCGTCGCGCGCCCCTAAGCTCTTCGCTCTGACTTGTAACTCCCGCTTAGTCCCTTACTCCATCCATAAACGCTCTTAGCTTGCGCGAGCGCGATGGGTGACGCAGTTTGCGCAGCGCTTTGGCTTCGATCTGCCGGATGCGTTCGCGAGTGACCGCAAACGATTGACCGACTTCTTCGAGCGTGTGCTCGGAACCGTCTTCCAATCCAAAGCGCATCTTGATGACCTTTTCCTCGCGCGGCGTCAGCGTGCGCAGCACCTGCGAAGTCTGGTCTTTGAGGTTGACGTTGATGACCGCTTCGGCCGGCGAAACCACCGCGCGGTCTTCGATGAAGTCGCCAAGGTGCGAATCTTCCTCTTCGCCAATCGGCGTTTCGAGCGAGATCGGCTCCTGCGCAATCTTCAGAACCTTGCGGACCTTCGCGACCGGAATGTCCATGCGCTTGGCGATTTCTTCCGAAGTTGGCTCGCGTCCCAGTTCCTGCACCAGCTGCCGCGAGGTGCGGATCAGCTTGTTGATGGTTTCGATCATGTGCACCGGGATGCGAATAGTGCGCGCCTGATCGGCGATGGCGCGAGTGATTGCCTGGCGAATCCACCAAGTCGCGTAAGTCGAGAACTTATAGCCGCGTCGGTATTCGAACTTGTCAACGGCCTTCATCAGGCCGATATTGCCTTCCTGAATCAGGTCGAGGAATTGCAAGCCTCGATTGGTGTATTTCTTGGCAATCGAGACCACCAGGCGCAAGTTCGCTTCGATGAGCTCGCGCTTGGCGTGCTCGGCGTCCATGTCGCCCTGGATGATCTCCCGCTGTGTGCGCTTGAGCTCCTGGAACAACAGGCCCGCGTCGGCTTCCAGCTTTTCCAGTTCTCCGCGAACGGCCCGCGACTGCTTCTTATACTCTTTGCGCTGTTCTTCGCTGCGCGTCGCCTCGGCACGCTTCTCCAGGTTCTGAATCTGGCGGTCGAGTGAGCGCATGCCGTCGACCGTGCGGTTTACGCGGTCGATCAGGCGTTTGCGTTCGTTGTTGGTGAAACCGAGGTTGCGCACCGCCTGCGATGTGCGCACAATCGCATGCGCCAACTGAAAGCGGTAACGGCGAAAGTCGCGCGGACGCTTCTTGAGGTTCACCGCCGCCAGCTTTTCCTGGAGCGGCGCTACTTTTTTGTAAAGCTTGTCGAGCGTGTAGATTTTGGCGAGAAATTCCTTCAGCCGATTCTCGACAATCTCTTCGGTGATTTCTTCTTCGTCAAACGTGACCAGCTCTTTGATGGAGCGCACGCCTTTTTCAAGGTCCTCGCCCAACGCCAAGAGTTCACGAATCACGATCGGCGAGCGCGAAAGCGCCTTCAGAACGCGGTTTTGGCCACGCTCGATGCGCTTGGCGATTTCGACTTCGCCTTCGCGCGTAAGCAACGGTACAGTTCCCATCTCGCGCAGATACATGCGGACGGGATCGTTGGTTTTTTCCAGAGCGCCGGGGGTTAGGTCGAGTTCGACATCCTCGGCGCCTTCTTCAACTTCCTCGAATTTTTTTTCCAGATCGGTCGAAGGCCCCTTGGAGCTTTCGAGCACATCGATTCCCTGGGTCCCGATCGTGGTCAGCAGATCTTCCAGGTCTTCAGGAGAGTGCACATCGTGCGGGATGAGGTCGTTGACCTGGTCATAGGTCAGATATCCCTTCTCTTTGCCTGCGTCGATCAGCTTTTTTATGTCGTCGTACTTGTCATCAAGAGCCAATGCAGATTATCCTCGTGGCATCCGCTGGGGCGGACGCCTCAACAATTCAGCGGTGGGATTGGTACGGAGTTGTGCGCGAAGCGCACAAACCTTAAAAGTATAGCACGCCCACACGGATTCCAGCTCGTGCAACTGGAATTCGTGCGCTCGCCTGCCGATAGCCTTCCGCCGCCCTTATCTCGTTTTCCGCCTATTCTTTAGATGGCGCTTGCGCCCATTTCGTTCCAAGCCGATTTCACTCGAAAATCGCTTTCCGCAGCGTTTACGATGCTTTTTCCAGCGCCGGGTCCATCAGGGCCCGTTTCAGGCTGACTTTTTCCTGCAAAAGGGCCTGTCTTTCGGCCGATTCAAGTCCTGGACGGAGGAGCGCAAGCTGCACCTGCTCCAGCCGTCGGCGGTAATGCAGCCTGCGCAAGGCGCGCACCGCGCCTTCCACAATCTCGGGCGTGAGTTCTTCCTCTTCGTGCATCAGGATCGAGGCCAACAGCCGGCGATCGTCCTCTGTCTTGGGCACAGCCATAACGTCCGTCTCAGCCCCAGCCGTTAACAGAGACTCGATCAGCGACTGCGAAGCCAGGCCCTCATACAAGCGATCGGATTGCAGCGCAAACTGGGCTTGCCGCGCCGGGTCGAATTCCTCGTCGGTTCCGTCGCGCGCTGAACCGCGCGTGGCGCCGGCTTGCATCTCGGTCGCGGACGCGAGCGCCCGAATCAGCACACGCTCCGCGCCGGTGATCTGCGCGTCGGCGCCAGCTTTGACCTGCGTTGCGGCGCGACTGCCAGCGGCATGTTTCAATTCCTGGCGCAGCACCGCCGAATCGATTCCCAGCTTCTGCGAAATTTCGAGCGCCAGTTCGTCGCGCGTAATGCGGCTGGGAACCCGCTGAATGTGAGGCAAGAGATAATTCACCGCTTTCACTTTGCCCTCGGCGCTGCGCGCTCCAAACTGCGCACGAGCGCGGTCGATCAGGTAGTCGAAATACTTTTGTGAGTGTTTGAGGGCCGCGGCATAAGCATCTTTGCCTTTGCGCCGGATGAACAAGTCGGGATCAAACCCAGCCTCGAGCGTGAGCACCCGGATGTTGAATTCCTCTTCGACCAGCAAGCCGAGAGTGCGTTCGGTGGCCCGCGCGCCGGCTGTGTCGGGATCGAAGTTGACGACAATATTCTTGGAGAAGCGACCCAGCAGTTTTGCCTGCAACTCGGTGAAGGCCGTGCCAGAACTGGCAATTACGTTGTGAAACCCGGCGGCGTAGACGGAAATGCAATCCATTTGCCCTTCGACCAGAATTGAGTAGTCGAGCTTGCGGATCGCGTCTTTCGCGTTGTCCAGATTAAAGAGCACGCGCGATTTCGCGTAAATCGGCGTCTCCGGAGAATTCAGATATTTTGGCCCCGCCTTCTCATCCGTCGAAAGCGTGCGGCCGGTGAATGCAATCACCTTGCCCTGGTCGTTGCAGATGGGAAACATCACGCGATTGCGAAATTTCGAATACATGGCTGCGGGCTGCGAACTACGAGCTGCGAGCTTCGAGGGATCGCCGCGACCGGTAGGAAGTTTGGCGTCTCCATCGGCTATCTCGGCAGAGTTGTCATCCTGAGCCCGCTGAAGCGAACCGACCTGCTCTTGCTGAGACCCGAGACCTGAGACCTGAGGCCTGCTGTCTTCCTTCCACGAAAACAGCCCGCTTTCGCGCAGCAGCTCCTCATCGAATTCCCGCCGCAGAACATCGCGCAGCAAGAATCCGGAATCCGGCGCATATCCGATGCGAAAGCGGGCAATCGCGGCCTCGTCCAACCCACGCCCCCTGAGATATTCGCGGGCGAATGCTCCCTCAGGCTGGCGCAAACACTGCCGAAAAAACTCGGTCGCATGCTCGTGCACATCCAGCAGCGCCATGCGCAGCTTCGCTTCGCGCGCCTCCTGCGGATTGGAAAAGCTGGCCTTCGGCATGGGCACGCCCAGCTTCTGGGCAATCAGCCGCACCGCTTCCGGAAAAGTGACGTTTTCGACCTTCTGAACAAAAGCGAAGACATCGCCCGACGCTCCACAACCAAAACAGTGGTAGAACTGCCGGGTGACATGTACGGAAAAAGATGGCGTCTTTTCGGAGTGAAACGGACACAACCCGGAGAAGTTCTGCGCTCCGGCTTTCTTCAGCTTGACGTAGTCGCCGACGATGCGAACGATATCCGCCTGCTGCTTCAGCGACTCTTTGAAATTGTCAGAGGAATTCAAAGCCATTGCGTCGCATACTACTGTGAGGGAGGGCCAATAAACAAATGCGGCTTAGGCCAGCCACCCAAGCCGCATTGTTATCGCGGACGCTCCGATCGCCGTCTTTCGCCAGGGCGAAAGATCATCGCGCTACTGCACTCCGAAGAGTGCCACGCAACGACGCTCACCTGAGGCTTACGCTTCAGGATCGGGGTTCAGCGCTCCCTCCTTAAGAAGGTTTTGAGAGGCCGCAAAGCCTGGGCACCGGCACACTGGACATGCGCCGAACTTCCCCCGGTGATTCACTCTCCGGATCACCGGCAACGCCAAACCCGCCACGGAACAGATTCAGAACATCTCACGCTTTGACTGCAAGCACTGTGCGGCAGCGGCCAAATTAACGCAATAAGAAATTGCGTCTCCATTGTGTAAAAACTGTGGAGCAGAGAAACTTCCTGTGGAAAGGGATGGAAAAGCGATCCCAATTTACGGACTAAACAGTCGCTCACGCAACTCATTGTGCAGACTGCCGTACAATATCCCCGAACGATACCTCATAACAATACCTCCGATGATTGCGTATCTTCGAGGAACGCTGCTGGTGAAGCATCCCAATCAGGCGATAGTAGAAACGCACGGCGTCGGCTATGACGTCGCGATCAGCGTCCCGACCTTCACCGAGATGCCGGCCGCAGGCGCTCAGGTAGAGCTTCACATCCACACCCATGTTCGCGAGGACGCGCTCAGCCTCTACGGATTTCTGCGGCTTCGCGAGAAACAGCTTTTTGAGAAGCTGCTGACGGTGAGTGGCATCGGCCCGAAGCTGGCAATTACTATTTTGAGCGGCATGGCAGCCGACGAGATGGTGGGAGCGATTCGCGGAGGCGACGTGGCGCGCCTTACGCGCATTCCCGGAATCGGCCGGAAGACTGCCGAACGCATGGTGCTGGAGTTGCGCGACAAATTGCCAACGCCGGCGGGCGAGTCCGAATTGAGCGTAGCAACGGCCAGTCCGGTGGAAGACGATGTCGTTTCCGCACTGGTGAATCTGGGCTATCAGCGTGCGGCGGCGGAGAAAGCGCTGGTAGCGGCGCGATCGGGCAAGACTTCTCAGACTTTTGACGCGCTATTTCGCGAAGCGCTGGGATTGTTATCGAAATAAACCTGCTCTGAGCGTATTGGGTGTTTTTTCTGGCCATGCTAGCCCGCAGAGCCATGCTCACATCGTCATGGAACTTGACTCACGTCATTTCTGCATAAGTGACATTTGTGCATAATTGTGTCATGATTGTTGCTGTTAGCCATGAATACTCGATTGCGGGTCAATGAGAACGGCCGTGTCGTGATTCCTGCCTCCTTTCGCAAAGCATTAGGAATCCATGCGGGCGATGAGATCGTGCTTAGACTCGAAGATGACGAACTCCGCATCAGCACGCTGAAACACCGTATTCAGCGGGCGCAGCGGCGCGTGCGGCGATACGTAAAGCCGGGGAAGTCGCTGGCCGATGAGCTCATCGCCGAGCGCCGCGAGGCCGCAAAACGTGAGTAGAATCGTACTCGACGCTTCCGCCCTGCTTGCCCTGCTCAACGATGAACCCGGCGCCGACAATCTGACTCCCGAGTTGTTGCGGGACGCGGCCTGCAGCACCGTCAATCTGGCCGAGGTGCAGACCAAACTCGTGAGCGAGGGCGGCCTTCCCGATGAAGCCTGGGAGGATGCTCTCAGCCCGATTCGTGACGCTGAACCTTTTACCGCCGAGCACGCTCAAATCGCGGGAAGTTTGGTGGCCCAAACGCGGTCTCTTGGACTATCTCTTGGAGACCGCGCCTGTTTGGCTCTCGCGCTTACGCTTAAGGCGCCTGTTTACACCGCCGACAAATCATGGAAGAACCTGAGGTTGGGCGTTAAGATCCACGTGATTCGGTAATTGCGCGTTGACGCACGGTCTAGTTCCGGGCATTTCGTCTCCCACAAACCAGCCATCGCCTCACGCTTCGCCGACATGCGCGCCGTGCTGAAAGTGGTATTGCAAAATTTTCGCGGCCAGCGCCGGGCTGACGCCCTGCCCTTGAGCTTCGACCGAGCGGACAACTTCTCCGCGGCAGATAACCTCGGTGGCCGCGAGACCGGCGATCTCCGCCGGCAACACCAGGCTGATTTCCAGTTGCGCATTCGGACGGAGCAATTCCTGCGCCTGAAACAGCAATCCCGAGCGGCTGATATTTTCGGTTGTGCCTGCGCGCCAACTGGTTTCGCCCAGCGGACGATAGCGCAGCGGGAGATGAAGATTAAAACGGCGAGCGCGAAACGGCGGAACTTTCTTTTCAGAAATTGCAGCGCCGGTGCGGGATGACATACTTACCTCCAGAGGAATAGGTTCGGAATCCAGCACCTCGCGTACGCGCTGTTTCAGAGCGGGAAGGCTGAATGGTTTTTGCAACAGGTTGACGCCAACATCGAGAGTGCCATTGTGACCAATCGCATTCTCGGTGTAACCGGACATGTAGAGCACGCGCACACCGGGAAGCGCGTTGACGATGTGGGCGGCCAATTCGCGGCCATTCATGCCGGGCATAATGACATCGGTGAGCAGGAGATCGATCGTGCCCTGGTGACCGTCGACAATCTGCAAAGCCGCTGCGCCGTCTTCGGCTTCGAGAATCTTGTAGCCCTGCCGCTCCAGATACTGGCGGGCTAAACGGCGGAGATTGGTTTCGTCTTCGACAAGCAGAATTGTTTCCTGTCCGCGCTCGGGCCGGGGAAGGCCTTCTGAGTCCTGCGCAACGGCAGCATCTTCGCGGACATCGATTCGCGGGAAATAGGCGCGGAAAGCGGTGCCACGCTGCGGCTGGCTGTCGACGAAAATGAATCCGTCGCTCTGTTTGACGATGCCATAGACCATAGATAGGCCAAGTCCCGTGCCCTTTGCGCCCTTGGTGGTAAAAAAAGGCTCGAAGATATGCGATTGCGTATCGTTGTCCATGCCGACGCCGGTGTCACTGATGGCGAGCATGACGTAGTCGCCGGCGATCAGGGGCGCGTGAGTTCGCGCGAAATTTTCGTCGAGAGCGACGTTGGCGGTCTCGATGGTCAACTTGCCGCCTTGCGGCATGGCGTCGCGGGCGTTGACGGCAAGGTTCATGATGACCTGATCAATCTGGCCGGGATCGGCGCGCACCGCGCCGAGTGCGGGGCCTGGAACCATGACCAGATCGATATCCTCGCCGATCATGCGGGTCAGCATTTTCAGGTTTTCGGCCACGACTTCATTCAGGTCCAGAACTTTGGGAGCGAGCATCTGTTTGCGGCTGAAGGCCAGCAATTGCCGCGTGAGAGAAGTAGCGCGCTGCGTGGCATTGGAAATCTCCTGCGCCGGCCCGCGCAGCCGTGGATCGGGCCCCAGCCTCTCAAGCAGGAATTCGGAATAACCCGAGATCACCATCAGCAGGTTATTGAAATCGTGCGCGATGCCGCCCGCGAGCCGTCCGATCGCTTCCATCTTTTGCGCCTGGCGCAGCTGCAGCTCCAGAACACGCGTTTCGGTGACATCCTCCATGAAGATCTCGAAGTTGCCTCCGGTTTTGCCGTTCGAAATCGTGCGTCCCGAGATGCGCGCCACAATCGGTGCGCCATCTTTTCGCACGCACTCCGTGGTCAGGTTGTTGAATTCCTTCCCGGCGTGAAAGCAGTCGGCCATAAAAAACCATTGCTGCGCATCCGCGTACAGGCTTCCCAAGTGTCTTCCACGAAGTTCGGTGGCGCTGTCATAGCCAAACATGGCCACCATCGCGGGGTTTGCGTCCTGCAGGATGCCGAGAGCATTGCAGCGGCAGATGCCGTATGGCGCGTGCATCACGAGCGAGCGAAAATTGCTCTCCGAGCGGCGCAAGCTTTCCTGGGCGCTGCGGAGCGCAGCATTGAACCAGCAAATCAGTAAGGCCACGGCAAAAAACAGGACGAGATGCGCGATTGCCTTGCGATACTCGCTCGGGGTCTGCTCTCCGGTGAAGGAGTAATAGGCGCTAACAGTGAGGGCAAATGAAGTGGCGGCGAGCCCGGGCTTCCATCCTCCGTACCAGGCGCTGACCATCACCGCGACGGCGAACACGACCAGGCGGCTTTCTGCGAGATCGGAGAAAAACAAGGTGGGGATGAGCGCGAGCAGCGTGCTGAGCAGTGCGACTCCGTAACGCAGAATAGGCGCGCGTGCCGGAGCTACGACCAAAGTGCGGATGAGGGGGAACTTCATTCGCATAGTCTCATGCTATGCGGGGCAAGCCCGCGGAGCGAGTTACGCCAGTCCACCGCGTTTTCCCGGCGGCACGGTGGCCAGAGGTACACCTGCCAGGCGCAAGCTGGGGCAAGGTCGAAAGAGCGCAAAAGCCGTGTCCACAGCCTAATCTCATAGGATGCTTTTGGCAAAAACTCACTGGTGCAAAATGGCCGGCGGAGAACATAGTCGAGCAACAGGACTTGCAACCGTGACCGTCAACGACGAAACTAGCGTGACAAACGCAGTCGCCCGTGAGCGGGGATTTTCGATGGGAAACTCACGGCGGGAATGCTTGCAATGAATATTGGCTTTTTCGGCGGCAGCTTCGACCCAATTCACCGCGGGCACCTGGCTTTGGCCAAGGCCGCGGCCAGCCGGTATTCACTGCGGCAGGTTCTTTTTGTGCCCGCCAACCTGCCTCCGCACAAACAGAAATATCCGCTTACCGCGTTCATCCATCGCTATGCC
>JASHOU010000002.1 GCA_030038475.1 Terriglobales bacterium
CCGCGAGGCGGATCTCAATCAGGCACAAGCCGCATTGCGAAGCAGTGAGCTCACTGCCGAAGCGGAGCGACGCAGCAAAGTCGTCCTTGAATCCCAAGGTACACAACTTCAGGCAGATCTTCGAGCCAAGCAGGCGAGCCTGGCTGCAGCACAGGTGAATTTGGGCTACACCAAGATTTATGCTCCCGATGACGGAAACGTGGGCGAACGGCAAGTTCGACCTGGGCAACTGGTTTCCCCCGGTACGCAGGTGATCTCTTTTGTCGCTCTCACAAAATGGGTGCAAGCGAATTATCGCGAAACGCAGCTGACTAACGTGAAGATTGGCGACCCCGCCGAGCTTCGCATTGACGAATATCCCGGGCAAATTATTCACGGCAAGGTGGCCGAGATCGCACCCGCCAGCGGATCGCAATTCGCTCTATTGCCGCCCGACAACGCGACCGGCAACTTCACCAAAGTCGTGCAACGAATTCCCGTGAAGATCGAACTGGACGACTCGAACCTCGCGACGAAGCTTCGCCCCGGTTTATCCGTGGTAGCTACCATTCGCACCCGACAATAACGGAAAGCCATGGCAGCCTCGACCATCACAGTTCGCCCGTCTGCGATAGAGATCGCGCGCGCCACCGCTGCGGCGATTCCGTCGGAAGTATCGACGCGTCCTTTACTCGGTATTTTGGGAGTCGTCACTGGCGCTGGACTCGTGACGCTTGCCGGCCGCATGCTCAGTCTCGGCCTTCCCGATTTGAAGGGCCACGTCGGCATCAGCTTCGACGATGGCGCATGGCTCGACAGCGCTTTCAATGCGTCGCTGATGTTCATCGGTCCGTTCACTGTCTACCTGGGCGGGCTGCTAGGTCCTCGGCGCATACTGTTGTTCGCCGCGGGAGTTTTCACTCTAACTTCTGCGTTTCTCCCCTTCATTCATAGCTATAGTCTTCTCGTCGCCGCGCTCATCGTTGCCGGACTGACTTCGGGAACTTTCTATCCGCTCACACTCACTTTTGCCCTTCGCAACATTCCGTTGCGATACCTTCCCTTCACGATTGCCCTCTACGCCGTCTTTGTGGACGGAGGCGTAAATATCGCGCCCTCCCTGTATGGCTGGTACAGAGACCATCTGTCGTGGCAGTGGATGTTCTGGAACTCTGCTGTGCTTGCCCCGGTCATGATGATCTGCGTCTATCTGGGCATTCCGCCTTCGCCGCCGCGCAAGAAGAGCGGCCCCGCGCCCAGCTTCCTCGGATTTCTGTATCTCAGTACCGGACTAGCTCTGATTTTCGCCGCGCTGCAGCAGGGCCAGCGCCTCGATTGGTGGCGCTCCGGTGTGTTCAACGCCGGGTTTTGGTCCGGATCTTTCTTCTTGCTGTGCGCACTGGTCAGGAGGCTGCGTGCTCCCAATCCACTGGTGGCGCTGCCTTACCTACGGCAGTGGAACACCATCCTGCTTGGGTGTCTGCTCTTTTGGTTTCGCTTCACCCTCTGCACCACCATCATTCTGATTCCTCAGGCACTGGCCATTCGTGGCTTCGAGGCCGACCAGATTGGACCAGCGATTATTTGGAGCGCTGTTCCGCTTCTCGCAGTTGCACTTACAGCGGCGCTCTTGCTCTTGCGCAAGCTCGATCCACGTCTTCTTTTTGCCGTGGGACTTGCTGGTACCGCCTTCGCAGCCTGGCTGTGCTCCGAGTACAGCACCGTGTGGGCCGCCGAGAACTTCTACCGCACGGAATTGTTGGTCGGCTTAGGCCAGGCCTTTGCTTTCATCGGGTTGGTCGGCTGCGTTGTGCTGCAGGCAATCTTCACCGGTGGTCTATCAAGGCCGGAGTGGGCCCTCACTTTTTCGGCCTATTTTCACGTCATTCGTCTATTCGGTGGCACCGCCGGCGCCATATATATGGGTCACTTCATCGCTCAGAGAGAGAAGGTTCACTCGAACCTCCTGGGACTTCACGTCACCGGTGGAAGTTGGATTACAGAACAGAACATTCGTGCGATGAGTGCGGGCCTGTATGCCAAGTCGTCGGGCGTGGTCAACGCCAGCGCCCGTGCCATCGATCTGGTTGCGGCGCGACTGCGACTTCAGGCCTACAGCCTGAGTCTCATCGACGGATTTCTACTGATCGCTTGGAGTTGTGCGTGCGCTCTGATCGTCATCGCTCTGCTGCGCAGGTCGCCGTTGAACTATGGTGATCTCAGCGCCATGCAGAGAATTCCTAGCTCTCGGAAGGAATCGAATCCATGAAACGGACTGTAGCATTTTTCGTCATGGCCGCGACGGCATTCTCGGCCTGGGTCTCGACCGCCCAGGAAACCAGTAATAATCTGCCGCCACGCCACCTAACAATGCAGGAAGGCGTTCAGCTGGCGCTGAGGCACAACCACGATATTCGCATCGCCGGCTACCAAGTCGAGGAGAAAGAACACGCCAAGCGGGTGGATAAGAGCCAGTATTTTCCGTCCATACGAAACGACAGCAATTTCATGCATGTGACGGATACACAGTTGATTCAGATCAGCCAGGGTAGTCTCGGCGTAGCCGGGGGAACCCAAATTCCGCCTGTGAATGCAGTCATTAATCAGGGCGGCAAGAACTTTATCACCAGCGGCACCCAGATAACGCAGCCGTTGACGACATTGCTCAAGATCAAACAGGAAAACGATCTCGCAGCGGCTGAACTCAAGGCCACTCGGAATAAGGCGCAACTTACCGCCAACGACGTGGCGCTCGCGGTTCATCAACTCTATTATCAGATACTCGTTGCCCAGGCACACCGCAGCGCCACCGAAGCGCGGATCAAAGCCTCCGAGGATCTTCAGAGTGAGCGAGTGGAGCAGGTTAAGTTTGGCAGCACCCTGGAGCAGGAGTTGATCGACAGCCGGGCACAATTGTTGCAATCGAAACAGGAGATCC
>JASHOU010000023.1 GCA_030038475.1 Terriglobales bacterium
AGCCATCGTTGTCATAATCGCCGATGGCGACGCCGAGACCGAAAAGCGAAATGGCGAGTCCGGATTTGGCGGTTACGTCAGTAAAGGTGCCATTGTGGTTGTTGTGGTAAAGCTTGAGCGTGGTTGCTCCGGATTTCGCGTGGCCGGGCCAGTCCTGGCCGTTGACGAGCAGAATGTCGGGATAACCGTCGTTGTCGTAATCGATGAATGCGCAGCCGGGCCCCATGGTTTCCGGCAGCCATTTTTTCCCGAATGCTCCGTTGTTATGCGTGAAGTGGATGCCGGCTTGCGCGGTAATGTCGCGAAAAGTGATGGTTTGCTCTTGCGCATGAGCGAAGCTAGCCACGCTGAGTAACAGAGAAAACAGCCACCACGCGGACACGGAGACACGAAGAATTGCACAGAGGGAATTTCGATTCAGCCAAAGTATCACCGATGAGCCTCTGCGGTCGTTATAGTTCCAGCCAACTCATGACTGCGTTCGGCGCGGACGGGCCAGACGCTTCCTGCGCGAGCGGGCTTCGCTGAACTGAGAATTGGCAACGGCACTGAAACGTGCTCGTGGATGTTTTGCCGTTCGTTATTGTCTTCGGGGTTGAGCTGTCGATACGGACCGGTGATGACTTGCGAAGCTTCATCGGCTTTGAAGCGCAGATAGAGCGCTTCATGCTCCTTGGACATTTTTTCGTCACCGAGGCCGTTGTAGCAGAGCATGAGATTGTAGTGTGCCTGCAAATCCTCGGGATCGACGGCGAGAACCTGCTGCAAAGTTTTCACGGCTTCGGAATACTTGCGCTCGAGAAAAAATATGCGGCCAAGATTGTTGATCGCAACGCGGTCACGCGGATATTGGGCAAGCACTTTCGTGAGATGCCGCGCCGCGCCATCGTAGTCGCCTTCCTGCCGCAGAACGCCAGCGTAGAAGAAATTTGCTCGGGCAAGATCGGGACTGAGCGCGAGAGCTTTTTCAAGAACGGCACGCGCGCGACTTACATCGCCTTCCTGCAGAGCGGCGCGGCCGATATTGACCCAGCCGTCGGGATTCTGGGGGTCGGCCTCGGTGACTTTCTCGAAGGCCGCTTGCGCGTCTTTCAGATCGCCTTGCAGCAACAGACCGATGCCGTAATCGTTCCAGCGCTGCCAGTCTTCCTTTGCAAGCTGAATCTTTGCTTGCAGCGGGGGCGCGCTGGCGGGCAAAACGTCAATCGTTACTTCGTTTTTCGCCACGCAGACGATCGGCAGATCGGGAATCTTTTCCGTCTTTGCCGAGACTCCAGTCAGCGATTTGGTAAACACAAACTTTCTGTCGTCAAATCCGGGCGTGACTTCCGTTGCTAAATCGCCGCCCGCGCGTTCGTCAGGTTCTCCGGCAAACGCAAACTGTGTGTTCCACCATGCGAACTTGCGATAACAGAGTCGCGCAGTAAGAGTAATCTTGCCACCCGTTTTTCCCGGAACCTTCATGCGGAAGTGCACCGTGTCGGCAGCTCCAGGCGGAATCAGGCGCACATAGACGACGGCACGCGTGGCCCACGCGTTACGCTTGTTGATTCGGTTGCCGTGTGCGTCCACCTGCAGCGAGCGATAGAAGTGAGCGCCTTTTTCGACCGGGCCTTTGCCATCGTTTTCGACCATTCCACTCCAGAAAATTGTCTGGCCCTGATCGTCCACGCCCTTGAGCTCAAGCCATGTGTCATAGGCATCGACCGTGCCGCCCGGGAAAAAATGTCCGATGCGCTTGGTGCGCACCACGACATCAATGCGAACCGTGTCTCCGCGGCGCACCGCCGGCTGCACGCGATTGAGCGGTGCGGTGACGGGCGTGGCCGGGGCGTTGGAAACCCCGTCCGGCGAGATTTTTGTCTCCGCCTCCTCGCCGACGGCGAAGGTGGTTGAAAGCTCATGTTGCGCGACCGCTCCAGGCTTGAGCGGAGCGCTGGCCGGCGAGAGCGCAAAAATATCTACCGTGAGAGCTCCGCTGGTTAGGAAATCTTCGGTCGTCTTCAACTGCGCCGCGTCTTCGTAGGCCGTCGGCACCGCAGTATTCGCGCCGGGGAACCGATGAGAATGGATCTTGCCATCGACATTTCCCAGATCGTTCGACGGCGTCAGCGGCATGTGGCAATCGGCGCACTGCTGTGGCTTGGGCGGATAGTAAAAGGAGCGCGCGCCCTCGCCGGAAACGCCGCTGGCTTGCCAGTTGTCATATTCATTAAAGCCGCGAAACCAGCGGTAGTGATTCACTGGCACATCCAGATGCACTTTGTGGCAGCTGGAGCAGAACTGCGCCGTCTGCTGTCGCATGAAGGGCTTGAGAAAGACGCGGCGGTGCGGCTCGGGATTCAGCTTGACCGTGAAATCGTGCAGCAGGCGAATCACGGGATTCTTGCTGGCCGCCAGCTCGTGCAGCTTTGGGTATTCAAGGTAGAAATCGGCCTGGCCCATGGTGCTTTTTACATCGGCAATCGAATGGCACATCATGCAACCAAGTCCGGCCTGCGCTTCGGGCGAATGCACAAACTGCTTGATCGGCGTATCCATCTTGCCGGCGTAGAGCACGGCTGGGTCGTGGCACCCCCCACACCATTTGGAGGGCTTGGTGCCGATCGTATCCTGCATATACTCGATCGACTTGCGGTACCACTGATTGTTGAACGATGAAAAATGATGGGCCGAGCTGTTCCACTGGTTGTAAATATCCTGGTGGCAGCGCTTGCAGGAATCGGACTGCATGAAAAACTCGCTGGGAATTTTTTCTCCACCAAATACCTGTGCCGAACTTGGGAAGAATGGGCCCTCCGGGCCGTCGCCTTCGCCATTCATGTTGAGCGGCGGCAGAGTTGGATTTTCAATGTGGGCATGTTGTGCCCACCGCGTTTCGCGTAGATAACGAGCAATCGGCCACAACGCGACCAACACGACTACAACGGCCGCGACACCCAGAACCGAGTGGTGCGGCCATCCAATTCGCGCGGCAACAAGCAGTCCAGCGCCAAGAAAACTTACGCCCAAGTGGATGTAGACAAGGTTCCAGTTCGCGCGCAACGCTCCCGTATAAATCAGCACCATTCCGGGGATTGCGCCCAGAAATAAAATTGCCATGCCCACGCACACTAGAGGCTCACTCCCGCGCCACGAGCGAACGAGCCAGACAAGCACCAAAACCGAAGCCAGGATGCCTCCCAACGCATGGGCCAGCACCACTCCGGCATAGAGAACATTCGCCTGCGGGAATGTGTAGAGGTAGACCGCCGACAAAACCAAGAAGCCGATCAGCAGCGTCAACGCTCGATTCATAAGAGTTGGGGGTGACAAAGCAGATTTACACAAAATTACCCCACAAGCTTGCGCATGTTGCGCCATCGTACCGGTCAGCGGAAACCAGATGTCTCTACTCAAAACAGATCGGAAGAGGGGACATCTTACGCATTGTGGTTCCCGCAATCTTTCGTAGCTATTCGCACCGACAAACGCCGCTGTCGTCCCGGGACAACAGATTTGTTGATCTTACAATTTCTTTCGCCACAGTGCTCCGGCTGAACGCAGGCCAGCTTTGAGTTTTTCTCGCAGCGGGCGTGCGTAGAGTATGTCGACGAAACCCTTCATCTCGCCAGCGAATCCACCGCCATAGCTGAACCACCAGATTTTTTTTATGCGTGGAACGAGGTCGGAATCAACGTACTTCAGGCGAGTCATTTCTTCCAAGCCCCAGCGTCCGTGTGTCCGTCCCAGGCCACTCGATTTGACCCCGCCATGCGGAGCTTCGCTGATGCTGAAATATGAAACCGCATCGTTCACCATGACCGTGCCGGCATCGATCTGGCGAGCCAGCCGCTCGCCGCGGGCGCGATCGCGTGTCCATACGCTCGCGGCGAGTCCGTAATCGGAGTCGTTGGCCAGGCGAACGGCCTCGGTGTCGTCGCGGAATGGCACAATCGGCAGGACCGGGCCGAAGGTTTCTTCTCTCATGACGCGCATGTTCTGATCGACGTCGGCGAGCACGGTTGGCGCAAAGAACGTCGGACCGAGTTCGCGCAGCCGCGTGCCTCCAGTCAGAACGCGCGCCCCTTGCCGACGCGCATCCTCCAGATGCGATTCCACCACGCGCACCTGCCGCTCGTGAATCATCGGGCCAACATCAGTCGCCTCATCCATGCCATTGCCCACGCGCAGCTTGCGCGCCTTCTCGCAGCATGCCTCGATGAAATGTGAATACAGGCTCCGGTGCACGTAGCAGCGTTCGACCGACAGGCAGGCTTGCCCCGCATTGACAAATGCTGCCCAGACCGCGCCACTCGAGGCGACATCGATGTCGGTGTCTTCAAGCACCAGCATGGGATCTTTGCCGCCCAGTTCGAGAACTATGGGAAGCAGGCGCTCGGCGGCGATTTGCGCGATTCGCCGTCCCGTCGCCACACTTCCTGTGAAGATCAATTTGTCGATCGCGCTTGCGACGAGCGCCGCTCCGGTTGCGCCCTCGCCCGGCAGCACCTGAAAAATATCGTCGGGAACCCCTGCTTCGCGCAACAAAGATCGCAATTCAAATGCGATCAAGGGCGTCAACTCTGACGGCTTGAGGACAACTGCATTTCCCGCAACCAAAGCTGCCAGCGCCTGGGTCGCCGGAATCGAGAACGGATAATTCCACGGCGAAATGATTCCCACTACGCCATAGGGCTCGTGCAGAATGCGTCCGGATTTGGTCTTGAGCGCAGGATTGCCATGTGGGAGTTTCTCTTCGCGCAGGATGGCAAAGGCATTGTCGATCAGGAATCGTGCCGCATCGAGCACAACCAGCACTTCGGTGAGCAGCGCCTCGACCACGGGCTTGCCCGCTTCCTGTGTGATGCGCCGTGCGATCTCGGATTTGCGGGAGAGAAGAATCTGCTGAAAACGCCGCATAACCCGGACGCGATTACGAATCCCCAGGGCATTCCAGTCCGGCTGCGCGTCGCGTGCGCGCGTCACGGCAGCGCGCACTTCGGTCGGGCCGGCGCTATCCAGTTCACCCAGAACCTCGCCCGTGGCTGGATTCACACACAGGAGGCGGGAAACGGCGAAATCGACGTTGGCGGCCATCTGCGAAGAAGTGTACGCGGGATGAAACCGGTGCGCCAGAAGATTGAAGTTCAGTAGGCAGCGAACGTTATCTATGGTTCGTTTCCTTCGCTGGGTTACCCGTCGTTCGGGACTTTGACCGAAGACGTCCTATCCGCTTCCGCCGCTCAATTGGCCATAGACATACAAAACGGTTAATCCGATCATGATCACGGTGGTCGCCCAGGCAATAATGTTGAACGTACGTGTATTTACATAGTCGCCCATCAGGTCGCTCTTATTGATCAGCAGCAGCATGAAAATCAGCACAAAGGGCAACACCGCGCCATTAACCACTTGCGAGAATACCGCGATCTTGATCAGGGGCAGACCGGGTATCAGAACCACAGCTCCACCGGCCACGATGAGCGCGGTATAAAGCCAGTAAAATGCCGGCGCCTCGGAAAATTTCCGCTCTACACCCGATTCCAGTCCTAACCCTTCACACACCGTATAGGCTGTCGAAAGCGGCAGTATCGAAGCCGCAAACAGCGACGCATTGAAAAGTCCTAGCGAAAACAAAATGTAGGCATAGTCACCGGCCAACGGACGAAGCGCCTGAGCGGCATCGGCGGCGTCGCGGATGTCACGAACATTGTGCACGTAAAGCGTGGCGGCGCATGCCACGATGATGAACCACGCAACCACATCGGTGAAGATGCAACCCACAATCACATCGAGCCTCGAGGTTCCGTACTGGCGTCGGGTGACTCCTTTTTCTACAATCGACGACTGCAGATAAAACTGCATCCAGGGTGCGATCGTAGTTCCCACCACGCCAATCACCATGTAGAGATACGAACTTTCCTTAAAGGATGCCAGCGCAGGAGGCTTTATGGTCGCCTTCACCGCCTCGATCCACGCGGGCTTGGCCAGCACTCCGGCGAATATATATGTGAAGTAGAAAAACGAAGCGGCGAGAAACACCTTCTCAATGCTTTTGTATTGCCCTTTGACTGCGATGAGCCAGACGATCACGGCGCAGATCGGCACCGAGATGTACTTTGAGATTCCGAACAGCCCCATGCTCCCCACAATGCCGATAAACTCGGTGATGACGTTTCCGAAATTTGTAATCAGAATGCCGATCATCATGAGGAACGTAATCCGCAGGCCGTACTCTTCGCGGATCAGATCGCTCAAGCCCTTGCCGGTTACCGCTCCCATGCGGGCGCACATCTCCTGCACGACGATCAGGGCGATCGTTGTTGGGATCATCGTCCACAACAGGATGTAGCCGAACTGCGCGCCCGCGGCGGAATAAGTAAAGATTCCGCCGGCATCGTTGTCGACATTCGCGGTGATAAATCCCGGCCCGACGACGGCGAAGAACAGCAGGATCCGGAATTTCCAGCTTCTCAGGAATTTCATGCGCGCCGACGGAAACGCTCAAAATGGCAAAAATAGAACGATCAGAATAAACGCTGAAAGCGACTCTGGGTAGGTGAAAACTGAAAACTGCGAAGATTTTTTCGAGAGGCGGTACAAGCCCCGTCCCTACGCGAAATAATTACAATTTGGCGCGCAGCATCGCGATCACATCGTCGGGCGTAATCACACCGGTGAGATGACTCTGCTCGTCGATTACCGGTAAAGTGAGCAGATTGTACTTGTCAAACAATTCAGCGAACTCCTTTTCTTTCGCCTTTTCGTGGCAAGAAATCAGCGGTTCCTGAGCCAAACCAAGCAGTGGGGTACTGGCGGGCGCCAATACGATCTTCACCAGCGGAACCGAGCCGGCCAGGGTTCCATGAGAATCCGTCAGGTAAATGGCGCTCATGTTTTCCATGCGCCCTTCAAAAGTCCGCATGGAGTCGATTGCGTCCTGGGCGGTGGATGTCACCGGCAGCGCGATATATTCGGTGGTCATGCGGCCGGCAGCCGTGTTTTCCTTGAACTCGAGCAGTTCAGCGACTTCTTGGCGTTCTTCAGGCTCCATCTGCACCAGGATTTCCTCGGTCCGCTCATCGGGAAGATCGGCCAAAACGTCTGCGGCGGCGTCGGGTTCCATCTCCTCCACGATGTCGGCGGCACGCTCGGAATCGAGCGACTCCAGAACAGCCTTCTGCACCTTCGGTTCAAGTTCTTCGAGCGCACCCGCTGCGACGCCTTCGTCCAGTGTTTCAAACACGGCTTCGCGCTCATCGGGAGCAAGATCCTCGACAATGTCGGCAATGTCGGCGGGATGGAGTTTGGCCAGCCGGTCATGCGAAATCTTCAGCCTCACGCGACGCGCGGGATCGGTTTCGATGAGATCGACAAAGTCCCAGGGGATCTCGCGAGGAGGGATTCGTACCAATAAAGCTCGAAGAGCAGCCGCCGGAATCACGCCCTTTAGCAGACGCCGAACCGCCCCACGCGCTCCCACATCGACGCCGCCAACTTTCAGTACAGGTCGATTCTGGGCGCTCTCCTGGTAGAAATCCACGTCATTCACGCGCACCACTTTCCGGCCGTGCACGTCGATCACCTGCTGATCGAGCAGGTCGCGGCTCAGCAACAACAATCCTTCAGAGCCATCTGCGGCGGTCCAGCCGGCAGCGCCAGTAGAAGCGCGAATGCCGCCATCGATTGTGGAAACGGCGTTCAATGGCAAAATGCGGTTTCCGGCGGGTGTTTTGACAATCAGGAGCGAAACGCGCGACCGATCTTCCTGCGGCGTGAGAGCCACCTCGCGCACACGGCCACTGGCGGCGCCGGAGGCGTCATAGACAGTCAAACCCAGGATTTCGCTCAACGAGACCGTGGCCATCCCGAAGAGAATACCCAAGACCGGGTGCAGATGCCAGATGAATGATGATGTTTTTAGTCCGAAAGGCTCGATACGACTGGTACTTTCCCCGTTCGCGCTCGTTGCCATTGCCCTCGTTCAGGCGCGAAGCCTAGCCCGCAAATCGCGATCTGAGAACGAATTCTATACTGCCGCCGGTTGCCCGCGATTCGCTATCGTAACCGAAGCCAGACACGGCGGCTTCCCCTCCCCTCTTGCTTCTGCAATGGTTTCCGGTTTTTCGTCGGATTCCAGCTCGGATGCTGGGATTGGGCTTCCGACCTGAGTATATCCGGTCTCCGGTTTTCGCCCACAAGCACTTTATCAGCCGCGCTTTGCGTTTTGTGCTTGCTGCATCGCCGAAACCTTTCACTCCAAGTGCGATCCCGCCTGATCGTAGTGTTTGAACTGGATAGCCATAATTCAGGTAAGGTCCTACTGTTTGCGGAATTGGATTATGGAAATCCGGGTAGTGGCTGAATTCAGCCACTACCGAAATCCGGTTGTGGTTGACACAACCCGACACCTCTGACTACACTCTGCCTTCCCTGCTTCCAATTCAGCATGTAGTTCGGAGCTCGTTGGCTGCGCCCGGAAAAACGTCGCCGATAAACCATGGCAAAGCGTCCTCGCATCGCGGTTGTGGGTAGTGCGAATGTTGATTTGACAACGTTCTCGAATCAGTTTCCCAAGCCTGGAGAAACCATCTTTGGCCAGAAGTTTGACCTGGGATTCGGCGGAAAAGGCGCGAATCAAGCCGTAGCCGCCCGGTTATGTGGAGCTGATGTCTTCATGGTGGCGCGGGTGGGAGACGATCTTTTTGGTCCATCCACCATCAAGAATTTCGAAAACCTCGGTATCGATGCTACGCATGTGCGCCAAGTAACCGGCGTTTCCAGCGGAGTGGCGCCGATCTTCGTCGATCCTTCCGGCCAGAATCGGATCATCGTGGTCAAGGGCGCGAACGATGCCTTGAAGCCTGCCGATGTCGATGCCGCGGCTGATGTGTTAAAGAGCGCGGACTGTATCGTACTTCAGTTCGAAATCCCGTTGGAAACCGTGTACTACACGATCAAGTTCGCCCACAAAAACCGTATCCGTTGTATTTTGAACCCGGCGCCGGCGCAACCCATCGACCTCAATGCAATCGCGCATCTCGACTATTTCATTCCCAATGAAAGCGAAGCATTCGCAATCTCCGGAATGCCGGTGTGTGACGTGGATGAGGCCTCGCGCTGCGCCAGCAAGCTTCTTGCCAGCGGCGTTCGGCGCGTCATTATTACTCTGGGTGAGAACGGTTCGTTGCTGGCGGGAAGCGAAGGAATGCAACATGCGCCCGCATACACGGTGAAGAGCGTCGATAGCACCGGCGCCGGCGACGCGTTTATCGGCAGCTTCGCCACATTTCTTGGCGAAGGCTTGCCGGAGCTGGAAGCGGTGAAGCGCGCAAACCTTTACGCCGCTCTTTCAACTACCGGCGTGGGAACGCAGAAATCGTTCTACGACCGGGCGCGCTTCGACGCGGAATGGGCGGCCAGAAATAAAAGTTAGCGTCTGGGCTCGGCTTCGACTCTTCAGCTTCCTCACTTCTCCATCAGCAGAACTCTTTCCGCATCGTCGATCTCGGTCAACTTCACCTCGATTACTTCGTTATCCGTTGTTTGTATGGTTCGACCGATGAACGTGGCTTCCACGGGCAATTCCCGATGGCCGCGATCGATCAGCACCAGCAACTGCACCAGGCTCGGCCGGCCGTGCGAAAAAAGCGCGTCGAGCGCGGCCCGCGTGGTACGGCCGGTGTACAGCACGTCGTCGACCAGCACAATCCTCTTCCCCTCGACAGGAAACCCAATTTCCATTTCCTGAACCATCGGTTTGGGCCCCAGTGTGGAAAGGTCATCGCGATAAAACGTAATGTCCAGTGTGCCCACGGGAACCTTCCTCTTTTCCACTTGCAGAATCATCTTCCCCAGCCGTTCGGCGATAGGAACTCCTCGCCGGCGAATCCCCACTAGTCCCAGACCGTCCACGCCGCCATTTTTCTCCAGGATTTCGTGGGCCAGCCGGACGAGCGTACGTTCAATCTCAGAGCCCGACATCAACTGCGCTTTTTGCCGGAGCGCCGTCTTGCGAACCGCGTGTTTCTTCATCGTCATGCAGCCAGTACCTCATAAAGTCTGAATTCGGAAAAAATGCCTTTTGTGCGATCGATCCCGGCTCTTGAAATGTATTGATTCATCTTTTGCGCGTCAAGCCGACCGACTTGGATCGGCAGCAGATGACGTGCGCGCCGATCCTGCGCTCTGCACTTAGAACCAGCGCGACCGTCCGCGAAGGAACCTCCGAGTTTATTGCCCTGCCCTTTCTTTCCGAGGTTGGGTTACAATCAATCCGCTCGCGCTTCGTCTCGAAATCTGGCAACACCTAATCAAAACTTGTATCTAAGCCCCACCGAGGTGTGTCATGAGACTGCTTCTGCCTGCGCGTATCGTTCTGTTGTCCGCTGCCATCCTGCTAATTTCGGTGCTGGTCTTCCGCCACGAACTGTCGGTCGGAGCCGCTCCCGAGTTCAAAGGCGTCCTTACCTACCACAACGACAACATGCGAACCGGACGAAATTCAAGCGAGAACTCGCTCACGCTCAAAAATGTCAATGTCAACACCTTTGGCAAGCTCTTCGTCATCCCGACCGACGGAAAGGTAGATGCCGAGCCGCTCTACGCGCCCAATATCAACATACCCGGAAATGGCACGCACAACGTGCTCTTCGTGGCCAGCGAGAATGACACAGTGTATGGTTTTGACGCCGACGAGGGCACAAATCTCTGGCAGGTCACCATGCTGGCGCAGGGTGAAGTTCCATCAGATGACCGCAATTGCTCGCAGGTTGAGCCAACCATCGGAGTCACTTCAACTCCCGTGATCGATCTTGCCGAAGGGCCGCATGGGACGATCTATGTGGTCGCTATGAGCAAAGATTCCAGCGGTAATTACCATCAGCGGATTCATGCGCTCGACATTACCAGCGGAGCGGAGCAGTTCGGCGGGCCGATGGAAATTGTGGCGCAATATCCCGGAACCGGCGCTGGCAGTCAGAACGGCTACGTTGTTTTCGATCCCGTACAATATAAGGAGCGAGCGGGATTGTTGCTGCTGAATCACATCGTTTATACGTCTTGGGCGTCTCATTGCGACAACGCTCCATATACAGGATGGATCATCAGCTACGACGAGGCGACGCTGGCGCAGAAGTCCGTGCTCGACGTTACTCCGAACGGCAACGACGGCGCAATCTGGGCATCAGGCGGCGGTCTCGCTGCTGACTCAAGCTCAAACATCTACTTTCTCGACGCAAACGGCACCTTCGACACCACCCTGAATGGCAGCGGCTTCCCTATCAATGGAGACTATGGGAACGGGATTCTGAAGTTGTCGACTAAAAAAGGGCAGTTATCCGTGGCTGATTACTTCAATATGTACAACACGGTAGCCGAGTCGAATGCCGATGAGGATCTCGGTTCCGGCGGCGGAATGGTAATTCCCAACTTCAAAGACTCAAGCGGTACCGAGCACCTGCTAATCGTTGGCGCCGGTAAAGATGCAAATATCTATCTGGCGAATCGGACTAACATGGGAAAGTTTAACCCGGATAATAACAATCAGATTTATCAGGAACTGTCGGGCGTACTCGCAGGATCGATCTATTCCGCGCCTGCGTTTGCCGACAACAGCATTTATTACGGAGCGGTCGGGGATAACATCAAAGCTTTTTCTTTCAATAGCAGCGGGATGCTGAATACCACGCCGGCTTCAGCGACTGGCACGCAATTTGGATATCCGGGAGCTTCGCCGAGCATTTCCGGTAATTCGAAAAACGATATGATCCTGTGGGCCACAGAGAATACTTCGCCCGCGGTGCTACATGCCTACAGCGCCAAGAATCTCGCTATCGAGTTATATAACTCGAACCAGGCCTCGGGCGGACGCGATAACTTCGGCACGGGGAACAAATACATCACGCCCATGATCGCTAACGGCAAAGTTTATGTGGGCACAACCAGCGGAGTCGGAGTGTTAGGGCTGTTGCAATAAGCCGGGAGAAGAGAAGAAGCTGCACTTCAAGCGGGCGGACGAGCTGAAAAATTCTGACCTGCTGAGCAACACCGGTCCGTTCAGGCGGCAAGCTCACCCGCTTCGATCTCGTCCACATAGCACCAGATCCATCTCTCGCCCGGTTCGATCGAGCGCATGATGGGATGCTTGGTGTGGTGAAAGTGCTTGGTCGCATGTTTGTTCTTGGATGAGTCGCAACAGGCGGCGTGCCCGCAAACCAGGCACATGCGCAAATGAACCCAGCTGTCGCCCGTCTTAATGCAATCTTCGCAGACGTGTTTATTCGTTTCTCTTATTTTGATCTGATCGAGGTGAGTGCATTGTTCTGCCATCGAACCCTCCTGTCTTTACCAGAACGTCTGAACGAAAAATCGGTACGGGAGATCACTCTGCGATGAACAGACTCTCTGCGAAAGGCCATTGCTCGTCGATCCACTGCGCCTGACAGCAGAAGCCAGAGTTGGTTGCCATCTCGAAAACTTCCTCCCGCGAGTACTTGTGGCTGCTCTCCGTCCAAATGGTTTCGCCTTCCAGGAAGGCGACGCGCAAGCCTGCTGCCGGAATGCTCACCGTTTGCCGGCGTGCAGATTGCAGATGCATTTCCACACTGCGGGCGCTGCGGTTGATCTTAGCCACATGAGCGAATTGGCCCAGGTCAAAATCGGCATCGAGTTCGCGATTGATGCGGGCGAGCAGGTTCAGATTGAAAGCGGCGGTGACTCCCAGTTCATCGTCGTAGGCCTTGAGCAACTGCGCGCTGGGTTTTTCAAGATCGGTTCCGAGAAGAAGTGAATCTCCCGGCTTGAGAACGCGGCGAACGTCGGCCAGAAACTTCACGCCGGCAGGACGGTCAAAATTCCCGATGGTGCTGCCCAAAAATAATACGAACAGGCGTTGCCCGCGCTGCCGGTTCGCGGCCACTTCCCGCAAACCGTCCAGATATTCGCGTTCAAAACCCACAATGCTAATGGAATCGATATCGCTCAGTTCGCGCTGGCACATGAGTAACGCCGAGCGCGATATTTCCACGGGATAATAAAAAGTCCGCTGCCAGCGGCTCAGAGCCTCCAATATCCATCGCGTTTTCTTGCCAGTGCCGCTGCCGAGTTCGGCCACCGCCACCGGAGCATCCAGCCGTTGTACAATGTCACCCGCATGACGCCGTAACAAACGCTCGTCAGCCCGGGTGAGTCCGTACTCGGGCAGATGACTGATGACTTCAAAAAGCGCCGAGCCCACATCGTCGTAGAGGTATTTGGAAGGTAGTTCCTTCTGTCCGGGGCGGGTCAAGCCGGCACGAACGTCGGAAACAAAACCATCGGTCGCAAATCCGGCGGCGAATTCGTGAGCCGCATTGTGAATCGCTTGAACCACCATCGTCTAATTCCTTTCGATCGCGCGCCGGTTCGATCAGCGGCTGACGCAGCGAAACCCCGCATACACGTACTGGTAGTGCGCCTGGAACCAATTGCGAAACGTGGACCGTAACATGCATGCGGCGGTGCGAGCCGAGCCGCCCTTCATGACGAAATGCTTGCCATCAAAGAAATCGGCCGAGTAGCCACGATAAAACGGAAACGGCTGGAAACATGGGAACGGAGCGAAAGCTGTTGATGTCCACTCCCAGCCGTTGCCTAGCAGGTCGTCAACTCCGAACGCGCTCCGGCCGCGCGGAGACGCATTGACGGGCATCGGATCCCAGCGTTGGAAATCAAAGTTGCCTAGGTTGCCATTGGGCGCTTGACTGCCCCATGGGTAAAGCCTGAGCCGGTCCCCGTCGCTGGTACCGTACGCGGCGCGCTGCCACTCCACTTCGCTTGAAAGCGACTTGCCTGCCCAGCGCGCGTAAGCCGAGGCTTCCGCCTGACTCACATACACCGGCCAGTCGAGCGGCAAGGGAATTTCGTCAAACATCGTTCGCCAAAGCCATGATTGCCCAGCCGACTGATTCCCTTCCCGCTTCCAGAAAAGCGGATGCGAAATCTCGCGAGTGGTCTTCCAGTTCCAGTCATCGTCATTCCAGTAGGCGCGAGTTTCATAGCCGCCATCCGCCATGAACGCGAGATATTGCCGGTTGGTTACCTTGTAGCGATCGATCTCGAACGCTGGAACGCTCACGGTATGAGCTTCGTACTCGTTGTCCCAGCCAAATTCTTCCGCGCTCCGCTTAAGACCGAGCGTCACCTCACTGGCGGGGATGGCGATCATCCGCTCGGAAATTGGCGGTCCCGCCATAAGCAGTAAGTTGGGCTGCCGCACCTTCGATTCGAGCGGCAGCCGGTGCAGCATATACGCGAGCGTTTCAATGTGCATCAATCGATGCTCTACAGCTACGTTCAGTAGGGTGCTGATCGGAAAAGAATCTCGCGATTGAATATGCGGATGACAATCTGGCTCAAGATCGAGCTTTTCAAGATTCGCGTCGAAAGCGCTGCGGACCTGACTTACGTATTCGCGGACGGCATCCAGCGCAGGCCAGTCAGAAGGCACATCAGTTGGCAATCCGCTGCCAATCGGATCGATGCCGAACGCAAACAGCCGATCAAAACCAGGATTGACGCTCTTCATTCCGAAGACGCTGCCGTTCAAAAGATTCCAATCAAACGCCTCCAGATGTCCGACATAAAAAATGATGCGGTGACGCTCGGGGATGGGCCGGTCATACAGCGAATTGGAACGCACCACAGCGAAGAGGGCGTCACTGCGGCGTCGCGCGTCCAGGACCCGTTCGATCAGGTCATGGGAAATGAGATCACGAGAAACTTTTTCACTCTTTGGCGCAGCAAGCATTCGGACGCTCCCAATGCGGACGCGATGAAGTGCGGGCAATGATAGGACGAATTAGCGCGGCTCATGGCAAGCCGACCCCGGGCCGTGCCATGAAGTCCCTACTTAGATGACAAGATGCCTTGCCGGTTGCAGAAAGAACTGATTTATTACAAGGCCGTTTCTGCGGCATTTCGTGCTTCAAAAGTGCCGCGCGGAATCGCCCGCAATTGTATATCAAGCTCGCGGATCGCGGCTCGCGGCTCCTGTTCGTTCTCGGTCGTGGGCTAACACAGAATTAGCCCACTACCCGCCGCTGGCAAGGTGGAAGAATCTGAGGCTGCTCGTACGATAATGCTTTATAACAATCCAAGAGGAGCTTCGCGTGGCGCAAGAACTGCGACCGGATATCCGCTATGGCCTGCGGCTGATCAAACAAAACCCGGGGTTTGCCGCAGTTACCGTGCTTACCCTGGCGCCCGGAATCGGCGCCAATACCGCCATATTCAGCATTCTCGACGCGCTCGTGCTTCGCGATCTTCCGGTTTGGCGGCCCGATCGTCTGGTGCAGGTCGCGGCCATCTACCGCAACGGATCGAAAGTGCCGTTTTCGTTTTCCTGTTTTCAGCAGTTGCAACAGAATCAGCGCGCGTTCTCAAATCTGTTCGGGTGGAGCGGCGGCAACCGCAACAACATCGAGGTTGAGGGTGAACTGTCTCCCAGCAATCTGCACGGAGTCACTGGAAATTACTACGCCGCCCTCGGCGCTACACCCCTCTTAGGCAGATTGATCGCACCCGCAGATGCGGAGAGCGTTCCTGGAATGCCTGTGGCTGTAATCAGCTACGAATTCTGGAGCCGGAAATTCGGTCGAGACCCGGCCGTGATCGGCAAGTCGATAGGCATTGAAGGCAAGACATTCACGATAGTTGGCGTCGGCCGCAAATGGTTTATGGGAATGACTCCCGGCACGCCCGCGGATATTACCATCCCCCTCACCGCCGGGCCGTTCACCAGCCTGGCTGCAAATCGGGCGATCTTATGGATCTTCGTGGCGGGACGGTTGCAGGATGGCGTAACCATTGAACAGGCGCGCTCACAACTGTACTCAATCTGGCACGATGTGCTGAACATGACGGCCCCGACAACGCTTCCTGGGCCGCGGCTGCAATCGTGGCTGAACATGGGCTTGGAGCTGAGCTCCGCGGCCAAGGGAATCGACGCCGACCTGCGTACGTATTTTGAACGCCCGCTGCGGGCTTTGATGGGGCTGGCGGCTCTGATTCTGCTGGTTGCGTGCGTCAATCTGGCCAACCTGACGTTGGCACGGGTTATCGCCCGCAGCCGCGAGATGAGCGTGCGCGTGGCTCTCGGGGCGACGCGGTTGCAGATTATTCGCCAACTTCTCACCGAAACCATCTTGTTGTCTGCGGCTGGTGCGCTGCTCGCGTTCGCTTTCGCGAACTGGGGTGGACATTTGCTCCTGGCGATGATCGCCGGAAGAACTCCCGTCACTCTGGATTTGCGTCCTGACTGGCGCATCTTCTCTTTTACGGCGCTGGCAGCGATCGGAACGGGTGTGCTTATCGCGCTCGCACCCGCGTGGCAAACATCGCGCCAGCACCCGGCCGACGTCCTTCGAGCCGATGAACGAACCTCGTCCGGCGGTACAGGACGCCTGAGTAAGTGGCTGATCGTTACGCAGATTGCTTTGTCGCTTGTCCTGGTGTTCGCCGCGGGACTTCTGTTGCGGACCTTCCAGATGCTGCGCTCGCTCGATCCTCATTTTCAAAGAACGAACGTACTGGAGATGGTCCTGAATCCCCAGCCCGGCGGATTCGACAACGTCGACGTGGTCAGCTATCGCAAGCAACTCGTTGACGCAGTATCAAACCTGCCCGGAGTTAATTCGGCGGGCTTTGCGGGATTGGATATCCCCGCCGGTGACCGTGGATGGAGAGACACGGTTTCTTCTGCCGCTGGGGATTCTCCCGCCAACACCACCAGGATGGCCACGCTTGTGGTCGTATCGCCGGAATTTTTCCAGACGCTCGGGATTCCGATCGTCTCAGGACGCAATTTCAGCTGGAGTGACGATGAGAAGCATCCGCCCGTGGCCATCGTGGATAGCAATCTGGCGCGGCGCTTGCTTGCTTCCGGAGACGTGGTTGGCGAACGTGTGCGTTTCGGTGTGCAGCCGCAACTCCAGGATCTCCAGATCATCGGAGTCGCACGCAGCGCCCGCCTTTTAGACCTGCGCGACGCGGACGCGCCGATTATTTATGTACCCTCACCGCAATATCCGGACCGTAGCGATTCAGGAAATCTGTTTGTTCGAGCGGGGAATCCCGCCGCGACGGCGAAACTGGTACAAAACGAGATTCAATCGCACGGCCATGAATACTCGACGAGCGCGAAAACGCTCGCGGAAACTAGCGATGATGCGCTGGTCGAAGATCACGCCACGGCCGTGCTCTCCAGCTTGTTTGCTGCACTGGCACTATCGCTTGCAGGCATTGGACTGTTCGGCCTCATGTCCTACGCGGTCACGCGGCGAACACGCGAGATCGGGATTCGCATGGCGGTAGGAGCGCAGCCGGGCACGATTCTCAAGCTGATCCTGCGGGAGTCCGTCTTACTGAGCGTCGCAGGAATCGCGATCGGCGTGCCGTGCGCGATCGCAGCCACGCGGCTTATCGCACACATGTTGTTTGGTGTCGGGCCCGGCGATCCGCTGACTTTCGTGGTTGCGGCAGCTACGCTGCTCGCCGTTGGAGCCCTTGCCGGATATTGGCCCGCGCGGCGCGCTGCCGAGATCGATCCCATGGCCGCGCTAAGACGCGATTAGGATTGTCCGACTCAACAAGAAGGAGCAAACCACGGAGTTTCTCCGAGGTTTGCTCCCGAGTTAGTTCTTAGTCCTGCCCCTTTTACTCCTCGGTCCCGAATCTCTTCAGGTCCTCCGGCCCATCTGCCAACACCACCACTTTTTCTTTGCCTTGCACCAATTCGCGGATATTTTCTACCACGTCAGGATTGGCCAGGGTGGTGATATCTCCGGTGTTCATGTTATTGGAGAGCGCGGCAAGAATACGCCGCATGAGTTTGCCAGACCGGGTCTTGGGCATATCGGGAACAATATGGATGTGCCTCGGACGGGCAATCTTGCCGATCATGGTTTCGATCACCTTGTTTACGCTGTCAATGATCGCCTGGCTTGCCTGAACGCCGGGCTTCAGGGCGATATAGACTTCGGGCACGCGGCCCTTGATCTCATCCGCCACCGGCACCACCGCAGCTTCGGCAACCTCAGGAACCGTCAGACACGCCGACTCGATTTCCTTGGTGCCCAGGCGATGCCCAGCCACATTAATAACGTCGTCGACTCTGCCGAGAATGCGGAAATAGCCGTCGGCGGCCAGCACCGCTCCGTCCGCCGCAAAATATGGCCAGTCGTGCCAATCTTTGCTGTTGCGATTCTTGCAGTATTTTGCGAAGTATTGGTTCACGAAGCGGTCGCGATCGCCCCAAATGGTTTGCATGATCCCAGGCCAGGGATTCCGGATGCAGATGTTGCCTGCCTTCCCTGATCCGGCCGGGACTTCCTGCCCGTTTTCGTCAATAATCACGGGATAGATTCCCGGCATGCCCGGACCCGCGCTTCCCGGCTTCATGGGATCGATCGCCGGCTTGGTGCTGCAGAGGAATCCTCCGTTTTCAGTTTGCCACCAGGTGTCGACAATCACCGCCTCGCCTTTGCCCACCGTTTCGTGATACCAGCGCCAGACCTCGGGCTCGATGGGCTCTCCTACCGTGGTCATGTGCTTGAAATGGTAGTTGTACTTGTCGGGTTCATCATGACCCGCCTTGCGCAACATGCGAATGGCCGTCGGTGAAGTGTGGAAGATGTTGACATCCAGGCGTTCGGCGATTCTCCATACCCTGCCGGCATCGGGATAAGTCGGGACACCTTCGTAGAGGACGCTGGTTGCAGCCAGCGACAGCGGGCCGTAAACGATGTACGAATGACCGGTGATCCAGCCGATGTCGGCCATGCACCAGTAAACATCCTCGGGATGAATATCCTGGATGTATTTCGAAGTGCCAGTCACATAAGCGAGGTAACCGCCCGTGCGGTGTTGGCAGCCTTTCGGCTTTCCGGTGCTGCCGCTGGTATACATGAGAAATAGCGGCGCTTCCGCATCCATGGAGACGGGAGCGACCAGTTGGCCTTTGTATTTCGGGAGAACTTCGTCAACCCAGAAGTCGCGCCCTTTGACAAACGGCGTAACCGACGCACTCTGGCCCGCATGCCGCCTCCAGACCAACACCTTGTCGACGGTCTGGCCCTCCTTCTTGGCAGTTTCCAGCGCGATATCGGCCGCCGCCTTGTGGTCGAGCAGCTTGCCATTGCGATAATAACCATCCATGGTGATCAGGACCCGGCTCTGCGAATCGGCGGCGCGCATGCCGCAAGCCTCGCCGCTGAAGCCGCCAAACACAACCGAGTGAATCACGCCCAGGCGGGCGCAGGCCAGCATGGTAATCGGCAACTCCGGCACCATAGGCATGTGAACGGTGACGCGATCCCCGGCCTTCAGCCCGCAGAAATCCCGCAACAGTGCCGCGAACTCATTCACTCTCACATAGAGTTCGCGGTAGGTGACCGAGACGGTCGCTTCGGATTCCGGCTCCGGCACAAAAATCAGTGCCGCTTTGTTCTTGTACTTGGTTAGGTGCCGGTCAACGCAGTTGTAGGAGGCATTGATCTTGCCGCCCACAAACCACTTCCAGAACGGCGGATCGCTGGTGTCCAACGTGGTATGCCAATACTTGTCCCAACTCAGCAGATCGGCGTACTCGCGGAAACATTCCGGGTAATTCTTCTCGCTGAAGCGTTCGATGACGCTGGGATCGGTCAGATTCGCCTGGCCGACAAATTTCGCGGGCGGATAATAATATTCCTCCTCCCGCCAATGGACTGCAATTTGGGCCTCGGTGGCCTCGCTTACCACTTGTGGTTTCGAACGTATCTCCGCCATATTGGTTTACCCTCGTATTCCTGAATTTTGTTATTCACCCAAGCTGTGACCCGCCATTGCCTGCTGGTCGGCGAGATCAATCTTCCACCGTCGAACCACGCATCGCACCGCCCGGGTTGGCGCGGCGCTGATGCGGGCGACGAAACTTATTGCTGCCTCAGAAACACGCTCCTGGAGGCTAGGCTGCCGATGGCGCCTTCGCCCCTGCCAGACCGCCGTGCGGTACTTCCGGGCGTTTGGCTGCCAGTTCGCAAATCAGAGCCACCGCCGCCAAGCCCGCCGCAGTATAGAACGCCATCTGATAATTGTGGTAGGCGTCGTACATCCACCCGCCGATTCTGCCGCCGAGCAGACCGGCCACACCCCAGGCGGTGAATAGCATTCCGTAGTTGATGCCTACATTCTTGGTGCCCCAGAAGTCGGCCGCCGTCGCTCCGTTTACCGAAAGCTGAGTGCCGTAGCACCAGTAAACGATGAACAACATCACGAACAGACCCACTACGTGGCCGCCCACGAAATACAGAATGGGCATGGCCACCATGGAGATGCCGATCATCAGGCGCAACACATTAATCCGGCCCAGGTGGTCCGACATCCAGCCGGAAAGAATGCGCCCGGAGGCGTTGCCGACCGCTCCCACCACCAAGCCATACGCAGCCAGGGTAGTGCTCGGGATGCCCACGCTCTTCGCGAATGGTACCAACTGGCTGATGACCATCAGACCAGCGGCGCATCCAAACGCGTATCCCACCCACAGCAAGTAGAACGAAGGTGTGCGCAGCACCTCGCCAGGTGTGAACTCATAACTCGTTGCCGCCGCCTTCGAAGCCGGAGCCGGCGTCCATCCGGCAGGCTTGTAACCCGCTGGTGGATTTCTCAGCAGGAACGCGCCAAATACCGTCATCACAAAGAAGATCAAGCCCAGCACTTGGAACGTGGTGCGCCAGCCAAAACTTGGAATGAGGTAGTTCGCAGCCAACGGCCCGAAGATTGCCGACCCGGCGCCATATCCACCCACCGCCAGTCCGACCGCCAACCCGCGCTTGTCCGGAAACCACTTGGACATCACCGGAATCGGAGTTGCATAACCGAAACCGTTGCCCAATCCTCCCAACACGCCGAAGAAGATAAAAAACTTGTTGATGCTATCGGCCGAAGAACAGAGGAAAAACCCCAGGCTCACCAGGATCGCTCCGGTAATAGAAATTTTGAAAGGTCCAAGTTTATCCTGCAGCCGACCAGCGACAATGAACGTCAGTGCGAAGACGACCACCGCGATGATGAAGACATTGGAAGTATCGGCCCGCTTCCAATGGAATTCTTTTTCCAGTGGCGCCACAAACACGCTCCAGGCATACAGCGAGCCCAGCGCCAGATTCATGGAGACTCCACCGACCACGTGCCACCACCGATTGAGATGGGACTGGGCGGCTTCCAAGCCAGATCCAGATGCGACATGAGTAGCCACAGTTTTTCTCCTTTATCCGAGTGACGATCTTAGAACCGGGAGGCGATGCTGCTCTTAACATCTTCGACTCCCGCAAAGCACAGCCGTGCTAGCTCGAACGAATGAACGCCAACTTCACTGCCCACAACGCGCCGGTCTCGTTCACCAGAGATGGAGATCGGCCCAATCCGCTTACGCTGCGAACTATAGGCCCCGAGCGAGCCAATCATGATTACTCGTAGCGCGAAGTTTCGAGGCCTTACTTTCCTACACTCGCCTTTCCCATCCGTTTTTGCGACTTACTGCGCCTTCTGCAAAACTGCGTTGACGGTCAGTTCCGATCCCGGAGACACCGCCAGCTCCCGCTTCCACTGCGCAAAACCAGCCATCGAAATCACCACGACGTGGTTGCCAGCGGGCACGCCAAGGACGGAGGGCGTGCTCCCCACGTATCGTCCGTCGAGCGTGACTTCGGCTCCCGGCGGAGTCGAACTGAAACTGCATTTCACCGTCTCGGGCAGTTTCTGCGCCGCGACGCCAGCAATTGGAGCCGGCTCGGCATCTTCAGGAGGCAACGGAGCCGGCTGAATGCCGGCCTTAGCCACCGATGACTTGGCGCCGGCATTTGAGTCCCCTACCAGCGTATACAGCTGGCTGCGCGCCTTGCCCTTGTCGTCGAGGTAGTACACCGTGATGCCGTGTTTCTCTCGTCTGGCATTGAAGTTTTCACCTTTGGGCAACGGCACGCACCGGGATCGTGTGGAATCCGCAGTGCAGCTGACACGAAACGGAGGTTCGTCGCCCACCTGCACCAGCAAGGTATTCACCAGAGGCACCATGCGAGAGGAACGGCAATATGCATCGAAAGTGAGTTGGTCGCAATTGTTGGGGACACCGTTATCCTGAAGGCTCCCCGCTCGAGTTTCAGAGGCCAGAACCGTGATCTGAATTGCGTTGTTCCTCGACGCCGCGTTGGCGAACATGGCGACCAACAAGAAAAAACCTGCCTGCACGGCTGCCGCTCTACGCCTGCTCATCAAACCAACTCCTCCCGCCACAACGGATGCGACTTTGCATCCCGCGTCGTCCCGGACAATCGGGAAGCTGGCCCCGCAGAATCCGAATATTGTGATCCCTTGTCGTGCCCAGCACAATAGATTTTTTGCAGGACATTTCTGCACGACGCAAGGAGAGACCTACCCCTGCGGGGCTCGCGACCGTCTAGGGCCCGTCCTCCCTTGCGTCTGCATCCAGTGTGCTAAGCGGCGCCAGCTACGTTCGTCGGCTGGCGCCGGTCGTACTTGTCAATGTCACTTGTCAAAAATCCGGGCTTCATCCCCAGCGGCTCGGTTTAGGCCACCAAGGCGCAGTCCGGTCTAGAATGTAAAGATCGGTCCGAATTCGGTTCGGTGATCCTGCCATTCGTTGGAACCAACTCCAGCAATTGTGTATAAGCTGAGGTGGTCGTATGCACGGGTGGCGTAGATCGACTGCTCAAAGCCAAACGTGGCCCAGGTATTGAGTTTGTAGTACAGGGTTGCTATGGCCGACTTGCCCATCAAAAGAGGCAATGGGGCCGCATCGTTGGCATTGGTGGTATAGCCAGGATTATTGAGATCCCGATCCACTACCTGATCCTTGCCGAAGGTGAAGTGAAGCTGCCAGCCCGCGTTGTGACCCTTCGGGTCGGCATTGAACCACCGGGAAAGCGGCAAGCCTAGTTGGATGAATCCGCCAAACGCCCGGATGGGTCGCTGCGGAGCAACCACGGCATCCCCCGTCGGGCACGCGCCGGCAACAAGTGCGGCGGTGCAGCCGAGGACGGCCTCTCCAGCAGCAGCCAGCGGGCCACCATCGGCAGTGCTGTAGGGCCCGGATATCGCAGTCAGCCCGCTTGTATCGGTGGCGAAAGTGTTGAGTTGGCCGCCCAAGTAGAAGCGCAAGTCGCCACCGCGATAGGCGGTCGCCACCAGGGTGAACCATCGCGTGGGTATTTGCGCCACGATCTGGCCGCCCCACTGTTTGCTGGAGGCTTGAAAGCCGTTCGGAAAGGCAGACTCTAAGGAGCAAGCCAGCACGTCCTCGCCGCCGTCACAAAGGTACGAGCTATTGGGAACGATCGACGTACGCCTGGAACGGAATCCTGCCAGAGCGATTTGCGCCGGTGCCACGCCCGCGGCCTTGTCGAGTTGGTAGCTCAACGCCGCTCTGCCCTCCCACTCGGGACGGTCAGCATCAGCGCCCTCCCGCTCGCCTTGCCCGAGCTGGGCGGCGAGCCCGTTGCCGGCCGCGTCCCCGAGCTTCAGGATTTGACCGGTGCTCGGCATCATGACCCCGAATTGACCCTCGAGGTTCACATGGTTCGTCTTATCCAGCGTCTGGATGAAGCCGACCCGCAGTTGTGGCGAACGGGTGTAAATGTTGCCCCAAAATGCGCCGTTGAAGGTCGTTTCCAGTATATTCATCAGCGCGCCGGACCCGAATAGCGTCCAGTCCTGGCCACCTACGAAGAAGATGTCAGTGGCATCGCTGGCGTGGTAATCCAGGCGGACGTTGGCCTGACGCAGTCTGGGTTGACTGTTACGTATCGAGGAAACGTCGGCGTTGTCGACTTCGGTGAAGTTGCCTTCGAAGTCGCCCTCGATCTTGCCGGTCAGCGTCAGCCTTTTCGAAATGTCCGGCCATTCGAAGTTCAACCCGAAGCGCGTGGAGCGCGCCTTGATGTGGACCTCGGGATCCTCTGTCGGGCCGGTGTTGAAGGTCGAATTAGGTCCGGCATTGAGCCATATGCCAGGGAACGGGAAGTCATCGCCATCGGGATCGCTGCTGTCATGGACGACCGTCGCCTTGATGAAGCCGTAAGGTGCAAGCGTGATCGGTCCAGCCTTGATGCCAAACAAGGCGCCGCTCTTGGGGGCATCGACCGGGAACACCCGGACCGGCGCAACTGCTGCAACCACCGCCGGTGGTGGAGGCGTCACCTCGCCAGCCACTCGCGACGGTAGAGGAGTTTGCCCTGGTTCTGGGCTGGCGAGAGATGCTGCGATGTTTTCCGAAGCGGCAACCGGAGCCGCGAACGCGGCGGGTTGGGCGTTTGCCGCCGCGGACAAATCCGCGGCGCTCAAGACACCTTTGCGGGTAAGCGCTTCGACTAGGAGCTGAAATTCGGCTCCCGGGGCTGCATTGCGAATGGCATTAGCCTCGGCAGGCGCTAGCACTCCCTTGGTTACGAGCGCATTCAGCAAGGCCGCGACATTGGCGTCGCTGCCAGTCATAACCGGGCTCAAACTTGGGCTCGGACTGGGACTCGGACTCGGGTTGGCGCTCGCCGCATTCGCTGAATTTGCATTTGCCGGTTTCGCGTCGTTGCTTCCAGCCATCGTGGGCACAGCCGTAATGGCTACCACTAACAACACCAACAAGAGGATCGACAACCTTTCCTTCCAGTTCGACATAGAACGGTCTCTCCTTTCAGGTCGCGAATTGTATCAGAACATGGAGCGCAATCCTGCCTTGTTTTCGGAAACCCGCGCTAGGACGCCAATCACAGATCGCCGTGATTTGCGCCAAATCTGCCAAGCGCTGAAGAACGCGTGCCTGTGACAGCCGTCACAGACAGAGATTCCGACGCAGAGCAAACTCCACTCGTTCGTAACCCTTTTTCCTCGCACGCTCGGGAGGTTCCCATGAGCGCTGTCACCGTCCTCACGCGACTTTCCTGTGCATTCGCGGGGCCCGATCAAGACTCCAACGGCGAGGGCGAGAGGAACAAACCAAAAAGGAGATAACCATGAGCCAGATCAATCCGGTCGTGCAAAAGTGGATCGATGACGGGAAAGAAAATCCGGAAGGCTTTTGGGAACGAGCGGCGGAGCAGCTACCATGGTTGCGCAAGTGGGATCGGGTGTTCGACTGGACTCCGCCGACCTTCAAATGGTTCGTCGGCGGACAAACGAACCTGGCCTACAACGCTCTTGATTATCACGTGAAGCGCGGCTGGGGCGGTCATACGGCCCTCATCTATCTGAATGAACGCGGCGAGCGACGCCTCTTCACGTATGCCAATCTGCTGTACCAAGTTGAGCGCGTGGCAGCGGCCCTGCGTGGACTGGGTATCCGAAAGGGAGATCGGCTCACCATCTACATGCCCACTTGTCCCGAAGCCATCATCCTGATGCTGGCGACAGTCCGCATCGGCGCCATTCACTCCGTGGTCTTCGCGGGCTTCGGTTCGAAAGCGCTGGGCGACCGCGTGCGCGCCAGCGGATCGCGTCTTGTGTTTACGGCCGACGTCACTTACCGCAAGGGTAAGAATACGGATCTCAAATGGATCGTCGATGAAGCTTTGCAAACGGGCGGCAGTAGTAATGTCGAGCATGTCATCGTACTGAAGCGAACCGGCGCCGAAACCCCGTGGACTCCGGGACGCGACATCTCCTGGGAAGACTTCCTCAGCCGCGCCGACGGCCAGAGCGGCGACTTTGTTCCGATGGAAGCCAACGAACCGGCGTTTATTCTTGCCACCTCCGGCACCACCGCAACTCCGAAACTGGCAATCCACACCCACGGTGGTTATCAGGTTCATATCCATAGCATGGGTAAATGGCTCTTTGCCCTCAAGCCCACCGATGTCTGGTGGTCGACTTCCGACATCGGCTGGATCGTTGGTCACAGCTACATTGTCTACGCGCCGCTAATCGTCGGCGCCACCACTGTGGCGTTCGAGGGCGCGTTAGATTATCCGACGGCTGAAGCAAATTGGAAGACGCTCATCGAAGAGTTCCGCGTCACCGGCATCTTTACCTCGCCTACCGCCGTGCGCTTGCTGATGCGTTATGGCGACGCTCCGCTGCTCAAAGTCAATCACGATTCTCTGGAACGCGTCTTCTGTGCCGGGGAGGTGTTGAACACACCGGCCTGGGAGTGGCTGCAGAAGAAGATCTTCAACGACAGAATTCCAGTCATCGATCACATGTGGCAGACCGAAACCAGCGGCCCTGTGTTTGGCAATCCCTATGGGATCGCCATGCTGCCGATCAAACCGGGCTCGGCGAGCATACCCATGCCCGGCATCGACGCGGCAGTCGTGCAAGTCGATGGCAAGCCTTGCGGCGCGAATGAAAAAGGCATCATGGTCATTCGTCGTCCGTTCCCCGGCTTAACGCCCGCGTTGTGGGGAGAGCCCGAGCGCTACGGCCGCGATTACTGGCAGATTATCCGCGATGTCTACTACAGTGGAGATTCAGCGCACATCGACGATGACGGCTATGTCTGGTTTGCCGGCCGCGCGGACGAGATTATCAAGATTGCTGGGCACCGTATCGGCACTATCGAAGTTGAAACCGCGCTCCTTACTCATCCCGCCGTGGCGGAATCGGGCGTGGTTGGCCGCGCCGATGAATTGCGTGGCGAAGTGATCTCAGCCTTTGTTGTGCTCAAGCAGGGATTCAGCCCCTCAGATGAATTGAAGAAAGCTTTGCTCGACCAGGTGCGCCATGAACTGGGACCGGTTGCAGTCATCGGCGATTTGAACTTCGTCGAGATGCTGCCAAAAACACGCAGCGGTAAGATCATGCGCCGCGTGCTGAAGGCCGTCACCCAGGATCGCAATACGGGTGACATTACTACCATTGAAGATGAAGCCTCGGTCGAAGAGGCTCGGCACGCGTGGCACCAGATGAAAGAAGCGCTGGACGCCCAGTCGCCGGCAACGGCCGGTCCGGCGTTAGTCAAATAAGCGGTGGGCATATTCGTCAAATCATTTGCCACGCGGGCGGCGGTCCATCTGTGCGCCGCCCATTTTCAGCCGTCACACCCCCCGGTGATAAGTGTCCTTGTTGCCCTGTTCCGATAGCGAAAGACTGGTTGTGAAGTTTGGGCGTGACGATGCCGATATTTCTTACGGGCCCGTGTCATCGCATCACGCACAGGAAAAGAGGGCACATATGCCGATTACTAAGCAGCAAGCACTCGACTATCATTTTGGCGGGCGTCCAGGGAAGATCGAAATCTCTCCTACCAAGCCTTGCCGCACTCAACGCGATTTGAGTATGGCTTATACGCCAGGTGTGGCTGTGCCTTGCCTGGAGATTAAGAACAACCCGCACGACTCTTTCAAATACACCGGACGCGGAAATCTGGTGGCCGTGGTCACCAATGGAACAGCCGTTCTTGGACTCGGCGATATTGGCGCACTCGCCGGTAAGCCGGTCATGGAAGGAAAAGCTGTGCTGTTCAAGCGCTTCGCCGATGTCAATGTTTTTGACATCGAGGTCAACAGCCACAATCCGGACGAAGTGATCAAAGTCTGCCAACTGCTGGAACCGACTTTTGGCGGAATCAATCTGGAAGACATCAAGGCGCCGGAATGCTTCTACATCGAAGAGACCTTGAAAAAAACGATGCACATTCCCGTCTTCCACGACGACCAGCACGGAACCGCCATCATCACCGGCGCAGCGCTGCTCAATGCCCTGGAACTGGTCGGTAAAGACATTTCAAAAGTCAAAGTTGTGTTCAACGGTGCCGGAGCTTCTGGAATTGCCTCCGCCGAACATTACGTCCGGCTCGGCGTAAAGCGTGAAAACATCTTCCTGGTCGACACCAAAGGTGTGGTTTACGAGGGCCGCAGCGAAGGCATGAATCCCTACAAACAGCGCTTTGCACAGAAGACAAAGCTGAGGACTCTGGAAGAGGTAACCGAGGGCGCCGATCTGCTGGTCGGTCTGTCGGTAAAAGGCGCGTTCACGCCTGCGATGCTGAAATCGATGGCTTCGCACCCGATCGTGTTTGCTATGGCGAATCCCGATCCGGAAATCGGCTACGACGAAGCGCGCGCGGTGCGCAAAGACATTCTCATGTGCACCGGCCGATCGGATTATCCCAACATGGTCAATAACGTTCTCGGCTTCCCCTTCATCTTTCGCGGAGCCCTCGACGTCCACGCAACCGCCATCAACGATGAGATGAAACTGGCCGCCACGCGGGCGCTCGCCGCGCTTGCCAAAGAAGATGTGCCCGACTCGGTTTGCCGCGCCTATGGCGTCGAGCGCTTCGCTTTTGGACCTGATTACATCATTCCCAAGCCCTTCGATCCCCGCGTTCTGGTGTGGGAAGCCTCGGCCGTGGCGCAAGCTGCCATAGAAACCGGAGTGGCGCAGGAACCGGTCGACCTTGCCGAATATCGCGAACAACTGGAGAAGCGGCTCGGCAAAGCGCACGAAATCATGCGGGTGGTCGTCCACAAAGCACAAGCTAAACCGAAACGAGTGGTCTTCCCGGAGGGCGAGAACGACAAGGTCCTGCGCGCCTGTCACGTGCTGGTAGAGGAAAAAATCGCTCACCCCATCCTGCTGGGCAACGAGCAGATTATTCGCAACTGGGCGGGCGAACTGGCGATTCCGCTCGACGGCATGGAGATCGTGGATCCCGCGGTCTCGAACTGGCGCGAAACTTATATCCAGGAGTTCTACTGGCTGCGGCAGCGTCGTGGCATCACGCTCTCCGATGCGCGGGAGCTCATCAACAACCGAAACGTCTTCGGTTCCATGATGGTGCACATGGGAAACGCGGATGCACTGGTTTCGGGCGTCACGCAGCATTATCCCGATACCATACGTCCCGCATTGCAGATTATCAAAGTGCGCGACGGCATTCATAAGGTGTCGGGCCTCTACGCGCTGATTACAAAAAAGGGCGACATGCTCTTCCTCGCCGATTGTTCGGTCAACATTGAACCGACCGCGGAAGAACTGGTGGAGATCGCGCTTTGTGCCGCCGAGGAAGCGCGGCGCTTCGACGTCACACCGCGCGTGGCCATGCTGTCGTTCTCCAACTTCGGCAGCACCCAGCACCCGCTCTGCGACAAAGTGCGGAAAGCTGTGGAGCTGCTCCACCGGGCAGATCCCAATCTCATCGCGGACGGTGAAGTTATGGCTGATGTCGCTGTCTCTCCTGAGATTCTGGAGAGCGGCTATTCTTTCAGCCAGCTTAAGGGAGGGGCGAACGTGCTGATCTGCCCCGATCTCAACTCCGCCAACATCGCTTACAAACTTCTTTCCACCATCGGAGGCGTGCAGACTATCGGTCCGATTCTGATGGGAATGAGAAAGCCCGTGCATTTGCTGCAGCGCGGAGCTGAAGTGGAAGAGATCGTGAACGTTGCCGCAATCGCTGTCATGGACGCTCAAGGACTGGAAACACCAGTCCCAGCGGGACGCTCGCCAGAGCCAGTTGTCGCTCTTCCACGTCAATAGGTGAAAAGCGTCGAAAGATTGCGCTCGCATCGACGGCAAAGTGAAACTTCACTTTGCCGTCGGCGTAAGAGCAGAATCGATAATTGCCTTTCGAGCCACGAACTGTGATCCGAATCACGGCAGCGAACCCTCTTCGGCGCCATCATCAAACTGGAAACGAGCCCTTAAGTGGCAACTTGATCCGCTGGTTGCCACCAGCCCGCTGGGAGGTTTTTATGAAGATCATTGCTTCTTTATTCATTCTGCTCATCGCGGTACAACTCGTAGCTACGGACAAGGCGCCGATCACGGTAAAGAATTCAACAGTGAACAACGGCGTTGTCATTGTGACCATTCGCGAAGCCAGCAAGGATTATGAGTTGCAATGCAACCAAAACACCTCGAAATGCACTGCCCCGAAACCCGGAGAGTATTGGATGGTGCGGCTGCCAGAAAACTACGGCCTTTACGACTGCGCCAACGTCGACCTCTATTCGCAATCCGCCAACCCCGATGAGCACGGCCAGGTTCTCGGCGAGTACTGCATTAGCGAGAAGTAAGGGCAGAAAACGCGAACAGACTTTCGTCAGATAGCGCACTTCGACAGCCTTCGCTCCGCGATCGGCAAACTCGATCCATGGCCCAGCCTTCGCAGATAATCCCTATTCTGTTACCCTCTGAAAGTACGTGCCCGGGGTGAGCCATTCGTAAAAAGAGCTCTCAGGCCTTAGGTGTCCAGTCTCAGGAGAGCGTGTCTTCCCTTTGCCTGACATCCGAGCCTGACACCTGAGACCTGACATCTGACACTTGGATTATTTCCATGCCCGAGAATAGTTTCGATATCGTCAGCAAAATTGATCTTGCGGAAGTCAACAACGCCATCCAGCAGGCGATGAAGGAAGTTACCACTCGATTCGATCTGAAGGATTCGAAGTCAAAGATCGCGATGGAGGGCAACGACGCCATCATGCTGCACTCCGCAGATGAATTCAAACTGAAGGCGGTGAACGACGTCTTTCAGCAGAAACTGGTCAAACGCGGCGTGCCCCTTAAGGGCTTGACCTACACTCCATTCGAAACCGCCGCCGGAAGCACGGTGAAGCAGAAAGTCTCCATCCAGCAGGGGATTCCGATCGAGAAAGCGCGCGAGATTGTGAAACTGGTCAAGAATTCGAAAAAGAAAGCGCAAGCATCGATCCAGGGCGACCTGGTGCGGGTCAGCAGCAAAGATCGCGATACCTTGCAGGAGATCATCGCGATGGTCAAACAGCAGGATTTTGGCATCGACTTGCAGTTCACAAATTACAGAACCAATTAGCGCACAATTTCGTGAGCACAACCGCCATCAACGGCAAAGAAATCTTCGATCTGCTGCGCGACGACATTCTCGCGATCGAAGAGGAATTCGGGCGCGACACGGTCTCGAATGTCGCGGCCATCACCGAAATCGGCGAGTACCTGCGTGCCGGCGGAGGCAAGCGAATCCGTCCCGCGCTGTTGCTGCTGTCGGCCAAACTGCTCGGTTACCAGGGCACCGGCGCGGTCAAGCTGGCGACCGTGGTCGAGATCATCCACACCGCTACGCTCGTCCACGACGACATCATCGACGAGGCCCAAACCCGCCGCGGCCGTCCCGCTGCCAACACGCAGTGGGGCAATTCGATGTGTGTGCTGGCCGGGGATTGGCTTTACATGCAGGCTTTCAAAATCGCGGTGCAGGAGCGCAACTTCCGCATCCTCGACGCGCTGATCGAACTGACCCAGCAGATGGTGGAAGGTGAACTGCTGCAGATGGAAAAACTCGGCCATCTGATTTCCCTGCCCGAACACCTCGACCTGATCTATCGCAAAACGGCTTGCCTGTTCTCGGTGTGCATGAGGGTCGGCGGCATCCTCGGTGGCGCGAGTGCGCAGCAGGAAGAGCGGCTAAGCCAGTACGGACGCGATCTGGGATTAGCCTTCCAGATCGTCGACGATATGCTCGACCTGACCGCTTCCGAAAGCGTGCTGGGCAAACCCGTCGCCAGCGACCTGCGTGAGGGCAAAGCCACCATGGCCGTAATTCATGCTCTGGAACGCTGCACATCATCCGAGCGAAACCAGATCGAAACCGTTCTCCACGACCGCGCGTTCAACGGCGTCACCCACACCGATATTTTGGCCATTCTCAACCATTACGGTTCTCTCGAGTTCGCCTCCAAAGAGGCGGCCCGCTACGCCGAGTCGGCCCGCAACGCCATCTGCATTTTCCCCGACTCGGAGATCAAGCGCGCGCTGTTGTGGGCTCCAGAATACGTAGTGGCGCGCGAGAAGTAGGAAATCCCTGGAGTTCCGCGCTTCCGGTTAGACGTCTTCACATCGTTGTGGGATTTATACTAATCAAATTCTAAGACATGACCGATTTGCTCTCATCGATTTCGCATTATGGCTACTTTTACCTCGCAGTGGTGTGCTTCGCCGAGGCAATCGGCCTTCCGCTTCCTGCGGCGCTCGCGCTACTCACAGCCGGAGCGGTTGTACCTTATCGCGACCTTCATCTCTATCTCGTCGTCGTCGTCGGTGTGCTGTCCATGATCGTTGGCGATGTCATCCTCTATTTCACGGGCCGCGCCAGCGGGTGGGCGTTGTTGGGACTTTTATGTCGCGTTTCGGCGAATCCGGAAACTTGTATTCTGCGCTCGGCAGAATATTTCTACCGCCGCGGCAAGCAAACTCTGCTTTTTGCCAAATTCATCCCCGGCATTAACAGCATGTCTCCTCCGCTCGCCGGCAGCATGAAAATGCGACTTGGCGACTTTTTGCAATTCGACGCCGTTGGAGCCTTCCTATACGTCGGAACATATTCGCTCGTCGGCTATCTCTTCAGCGACGCTCTTCGCGCCATTACCCGCGGACTCCGCTCTGCAGGCTTTGCTGCCGAAATGATCTTCGCGATCGGACTTGGGGCCTATGTCGTCTATCGCATCTGGATCTACCGCAAATACCGCCTGCTCGATGTGATTCCGCGCGTGCCGGTCGAGGAAGTCGCGCGCCGATTGATGTCGGACCATGCGCAGAACCTGCTGATTGCCGACGTTCGCAGCCACGGCTATTACGACGCCGACTCCGAGCGCATCGCCGGTTCGATCCGCATCGAACCCAACAACCTGGTCGAAGAGATCAAGAACCTTCCCAAGGAGCGAGAGATTTATCTCTACTGTACTTGAGCGCGCGAAGCCACGAGCGCCCGGGTGGCGCAACAACTGCAACAACTCGGATTTAAGGTCTTCGTCATCGCTGGCGGCCTGCGCGCCTGGCGCAAAGCCGGAAACGCCCTCGAGCGGGTTCCAAACGATGACCTCGTGAAGCTGCCAACATTCACTTAGACAGCCGTGATCCGCGTCCTTGGCAGAGTTCTGCCACTTTGCTATCGTGCCCTCATGGGGCGCGCGGCTTTTTGCGGAGTTATCCTTGCAGCGGGTGAATCCTCGCGCATGGGCCGCGACAAGGCTTTGCTGCCGTGGCCTCCGTTGACCGACTCGCCAATAACTGGCTCTCTATTGGCGGATTCGCCAACAACGATCGCAACCGCGGAAACATTCCTCTCCGCCGCCATCCGGCTCTTCCTTCCTCATGTCGATGAAGTGCTGGTGATCGCGGGCAAAAACCAGGCCGTCCTGGCGCCGGTCGTCTATGCCAACGGTGCGTCATTGGTGGTGAATCCCGAGCCCGAGCGCGGCCAGTTCAGTTCGTTGAAGGTTGGCCTGCAAGAAGTTCTAAATCGCGGCCGCGACGCAGCCATCGTTACCCTGGTCGACCGCCCGCCCGTCCGCGCGGAAACGATGGATGCGCTCACGGCGGCCTTCGAACGGGCCACCGCACACCGAAAATGGGCCGCGATCCCGGAATATCACGGTCAACATGGGCATCCCATTTTCCTGGGCCGCGAGATACTGACCGCGTTCCTCAACGCCCCGGAAACCTCCACGGCGCGCGACATAGAGCATGCGCACGAGAACGATATCCAATACGTCCAGGTAGACGATCCGTTCGTGGCACTCAATATCGATACGCCGGAGCAGTACGCTGCGTTGAACTTGCCGCCTCCGCTTGTATCATCGAGCTGACGCCGGAAAGTTTACACAGGAAATTCGCGCCCCAGCTGACAAGCGAAGCTGACGGAAGTGAATTGCCGCCAAGACCCTATATTTCATGACGCCTCTCACGCCTGCTCAGTCCGATTTTGTGAAAAGTGTACTCGCCCTCAGCCCGCGCCTCGCCACCTTTGACTGCGATGGAACCCTCTGGTCGCCAGACGCGGGCGAAGGCTTTTTCGCATGGGAACTCGACAACGGCTTGGTTTCAGAAGCGATCGTCCAGTGGGCGCGTCCGCGCTACGCCGCTTACAAGGCGGGCCAGGTCGCCGAAGACCTGATGTGCGGAGAGATGGTCACCATGCACCGCGGAATGCGCGAAGAACTCGTGCAGCAGGCGTGTGACAGCTATTTTGCCAAGGCCATCGCTCCCAGCATTTTTCCCGAGATGCGAGAATTAATCGACCGCTTGCGCGCCTCCGGCTGCGAGGTCTGGGCCGTCTCTTCTTCCAATCAGTGGATCATCCGCTCAGCCATGAACATGTTCGACATCCCAAAAGATCGCATTCTAGCCGCCGAGGTAGTGGTTGAAAATGGCACCATCACTGACCGGCTCATCCGCGTCCCCTCTGGCCCCGGCAAGGTCGAGGCAATTCGGTCTGTGCTCAAGTCATCCCCCAACATGCGTCCTGATTGCGCCTTTGGCAACGCCATCTGGGATCGCGAGATGCTCGTCCTGTCCAGGCACCCCTTCGCCATCAATCCCAATCCCGATCTGAAGGCGATCGCGATCACAAATCGCTGGACGGTCTATCAACCCGATCCCGACCACACCGGCCGGTAGCGGTAACTCGCACGCGCCCGTCGCGTCCGCTCATCGTTCCACCTATCGCTCCACAAACCGCGCGAACATGCGCTCCGCATCGACCGCGATGAACAAGCCACGACTACGCGCAAGCACTTGACCCTTCTCGTTCAGGATCTCAGCCATATTGATGTGCTTGCGGCCTGTCACTTTCACCTCGCGCGATTCCACGCGCAGCAGCTGTCGCAGCGGCACCGGCTTCAGATAGTTCACGGTCATCTCGGAGGTCACCGCCACCACCTGACGCAATTTATTCACCTTGCCCATGGCTTCATCGAGGATGGTCGCAATAATCCCGCCGTGGCAATGTCCGGGTGGTCCGGTGTAGCGCTTGCCCAGCCGGAATCGGCAGACGAAGCGGTTGCGTTCTTCGTCATAGGTGAAGCGTAGCTTCATGCCGTCGGGATTGCTCGCGCCGCAGACGAAACAGTGGTTCTTTTTCAGTTTTATATCGCGCGTGTCGTGTCCCGATCCGTGTCTCTTTCCGGCCATGGCAAGATTCTACCGTGAGCCGGCATCGGGACTGCTGCGGTATCATGTCCTGCAAATTCTCGGTGCGAACTTGCGACCGGAATTCCCGAGCCGAATTTGCAAGTTTAGGAGTTTTCCATGTCCTCCGCCATCAAGATGTCCTCCGCAGTAAAAGCTAACTGCTACTCGGTTCATCCTGGGGTTGCCATGGTTCAGAAGTGGATTGACGAGCTCCCGCAGAAAACCGGACGCTCGCTCCAACAATGGATCGCGCTCACGAAACACGACGGCCCGCCGACCGAAAAAGAACGCCGTGAGTGGCTAAAGAAGCAACATAAGCTCGGCACCAATGCGGCGTCGTGGATCGCCGAAAGAGCCGACGGCAAAGGCACGGAGGAAGATTCGCCCGAAGCATATTTGAAAGCCGCTGCCGAATGGGTCGAAGCACAGTACTCCGGCCCACGCGCAACGCTGCGTCCTCTCTATGACCAATTACTGAAACTCGGATTTTCGCTCGGCGAGGATGTGAAAGCTTGTCCATGCAAAACCATGGTGCCGTTGTATCGTAATCACGTTTTCGGGCAGATTAAGCCCTCGACCAACACGCGCATTGATCTCGGATTCGCCCTCGGCGACATGAAAACTCCCAAGCGTCTGATCGACACCGGAGGTTACGAAAAGAAAGACCGCATCACCCGGAGGATCGAGGTGAAGTCGAAAACGGATATCGACGATGAGTTGAAGCGTTGGTTGCAGAAGGCGTATGAGATGGATGAATAGCAACTGGAGAGACACGCATCTCGCCCGTCCTTTTCATGTGAATCTGGTGAGTCCCACGATTTTTCATCCAATGGCGGCTGGGCATCGCGTTTCGGCGTATGCTCTTTTCAGGAGTAACTATGACCACCCTTGCCGACCGAAGCTGTGTTCCTTGCCGTGGTGGCATTCCCCCGTTGCGTGGCAGCAAACTCAGCGAGATTCATCGTCAGTTGGCCGAACCCAGCCATTGGAGCATCGTTAACGAGCACCACATCGTACGCACTTTTAAATTCCACGATTTCAAATCCGCTCTCGCCTTCGTGAATCGAGTGGGCGCAGTTGCAGAGGAGCAGGGCCATCATCCCGACATCCTTCTCGGTTGGGGCAAGGTCGAGATCACAACTTGGACGCACGCAGTGAATGGGCTGACCGAATCGGATTTCATTCTGGCTGCAAAGATCGACCAACTTCTCTGAATCGGGCGAACTGGCCATCAGGTCATCTGGCTGTCTGAAATCAGGAGAGTTTAGTTGACCCGATGGTCGATCAGCCGATCACCCGATTCTCCGAGTTTCTCCGCATCGCAAGTCCCCACACTGCTGCCGGAATCAGCATCAGCATGCCCGCGACGCTGGCAACGTGCCGTGCCGCGAATCCCCAATCGACGAAGCGTCCGGCCAGGTAAGCTCCCACGGCAATGGTGAGCATGCAAAGGCCGAGATCGGCCGCAAACACACGGCCGCGAAACTTGTCGTCGCTTTGCATTTGCAATAACGTCGTCGAGAATACCCACACGATCGAGCTGCCAAAATGCGCCAGCATCACGCACAAACACGCCTGCCAAAACCGGCCTGACACTCCCAGCAACGTGTAGCCCGCGGCTGCTCCGAGATATCCCCAAAAGATTGCGCCCTCTAATCGATGTTTCCACTGTCCCGCCCACGGAGCAGTCAACAACGGCCCGAGCAGCGCGCCCAGACCACGCGCCCCGAGCAGCAGGCTCATACCGAGAAACGCGCCGCGTTCCAACGACAGGCCATGCCAGTGCACGGCGAATTCCTTCTGCCCCATCACCGTGAACAGCACCCAACTGGGGCCCACGATCAGGTTGCCAAACTTGGCAAACACCGTTGTGCGTAAACGAGCATGGGACCGCACATAGCGAATGCCCTCGAGCACCGGCGAGAAATCCACCAACTCTTGCGCCCGAAACGGCCGGCCACTGTCTGCATGGGGTTCGGAGAAATGCATTCCCCAAATCAGTACCGCCGAGATCACGAACGACAGAGCATTCAATAGGAACACGGCATTGCGCCCCAAAAGCGCAGCAACTACCCCGCCAAGCGTCGCACCTACCATCAGATTCACCGACCACGTCGTGGAGGCCAGCGTATTGGCCAGAACAACTTTTTCCCGCTCCACAATGTTGGGAATCACCGAATTGCGCGCCGGTTCGAAGAACGCCGCGAGCAACGTCTCCGCCACCAGCAGTGTATAGATCAGCCACAACTCGCTTCGCGAACGGATCAGCAACATACAGAGCACGATCAGTGTGCGTCCCAGATCGGCCGCGATCATCACTTGCTTGCGCCGCAGCCGGTCATTCACAACCCCTGTTGTCGGCCCGATCAGAGTTTGCGGCAGAACCCCCAGCACCAGCGCCAGCGCTACCGAACCGGCGCGTCCCGTGAGTTGCAGAAGCAGGTTGTAAATCGCCAGCGTGTAAAACCAATCGCCAATCTCGCTGACCACTTGAGCGCTCCACAACCGACGGAAGTTCGTGTTGCCTCGCAGCAAACGCGCATACGAGGCAAATGACAGCGACGTAACTTCCAGTTCAGGAGGCGGTTCCATACAGACGCGGGATCAGGATTTCACAGCATAACGGATTGGACGAAGCCCCGCACTCGCGGCTCGAACCGGCAACCTGCCGCTCAAATTGTGCAAAGAATTGCACACCAGGAACGGCTTACCTCTGGAAAAGCCTTGCCCAGTAAGGCTTTTCAGGTAGAATTTCCCTGCAAAAGAGCCTGTTTGAATTGATTGTAAATCTCAGCACATTGGACAACCGTTTGCCGGTAGCTAGAGCGAAAGGAGTTTCCACCGTGCGAAACTCGGGTCCTGTTGTTCTGCTGGTAATGTTTCTGGTAACAAATTCATTCGCTGCCCCAGTTGCAATTCGCTCCTCAATTGTTCCAGAACCTGGCGTGCTCGTGCTGCTCGGCGGCGGCCTGGTTGGTTTGGCCACTCTGATTCGGCGTCATCTCGGCGAATAATTCCATCAGCCAAGAGCCGCTCCGGCTTCCAGTCTTTCTGTCGACCCTCCCGGTCGAAGCCCTAACGTTTTCCATCTTCCACTAATTTCAAAAAGTATCTGTGAACGCGGCTGTCGTCGCTCAACTCCGGATGAAACGTCGCAGCCAGCGTTTTGCCCTGGCGCACCAGCACTGGATCTTCGCCTTCACTCGCGATCACTTCCACGCCTTCGCCCACCCGTTCAATCCTGGGAGCGCGGATGAAAACCATCTCAATCGGCTCGTTTAGGAAACGGCCTTCGCGGATGGAGCTGTCGATTTGCCGGCCATAAGCGTTGCGCCGCACCGTGATGTCGAGCGCGCCCAGACCGGCTTGCTTGGGATTTTCGACCTCGCTCGCCAGCAAAATTGCGCCGGCGCAGGTGCCAAACGTAGGCTTCATGCGCACGAAATCCTTTAGCTTTCCAATTCCGTCTTCGCCAAGCAGCTTAAGAAACGTGCTCGATTCGCCTCCGGGAATGACCAGCCCGTCAATCACGTCGAGTTCCTCCGGCTTTTTGACGAGCACTGCCTCAGCGCCGAGTTCTTCGAGACGTCGGCGATGCGCATCGAAATCGCCCTGGAGCGCTAAGACTCCAATTTTCATGGTGGCCGTTGTGCTTTACGCGCTCGCCTTATCGAGCAGCGGCAACGGCTTGTCGATTGGCGTCGATCCCGCCGTCGGCGTCTCCAACTCCAACTGCTCCTGCCCGCTGAGCGCCGTCACCTTGCCGCGATAGGTCTTCAAATGCCGCTGCGCAGTTTCAAATGCTTCCTGCGCCTTGTTCAAATTCTTGCCCACGTTCTCAAACTGGTTCTGGAAAAAGTCGAACGACTTTTGCGCCTTCGCCAGTTCCGCGCGGCTTTTCTCGAAGCGGCTCGCCACTTCGTACCACTTGTGCACCAGCGCGATCGTGTGCAGGGTCATCAGCAAAGTATTCGGCGAAACCGGAAACACATGCTGCTCATTCATCCAGTCGCCCAGTTCGCGGTTGCGGATCACCTCCATATACAGCGTTTCGCTCGGCAAATACATCAGCGCGATATCGGTCGTTCCATTTTCAGGCTGAATGTACTGCTGAATACGCTTTGCCTCCGCCTTCATCACGCGCAGCAAAGCCACCCGCGCCGCTTCGATCTCGGCCTTATCGTTGCTCTCAAATAGCGCAATCACCTGCTCTCGTGGAAATTTGGCATCGATCGGCAGTTTGCGGTCGGGAAAATAAATCACCGCATCGGCGCGTCCTGCGCCTTCGCCCGGCGACGATTGCATCGCGAACATGTGCGCCGGCAGAAAGTCCGCCAGCAGACGCTCCAGGCTGGCCTCGCCAAACTGGCCGCGCAAATGAGGAAGCTTCAGCAGATTGTTCAGATCGTTGATCGAGTGTCCCAGCGCTCCCACTTCGCGGAGCTGTTCTTCAGCCGCCTTCAAGTGCTGTTGAACTTTTTCAAACTGCGCAAAACCTTCCCGAATATTCTCATCCAGCTTCTGCTGCACCTGCTCGGTGATGGCGATCAGCTTCGCATCCACGCGATCGCGAATCGCCTCCAGGCTCTGGGCGGTCTGCTGATTCAAACTATGAATCTCGCTCTTCAATTGTTGCGTGGTCACCACCAGCGAGCCGGTTAGCTCGCGCCGCCCATCGAACAAACTCCGATTCTGTTCTTCCCTGCCCGCGGCCAGTTGCTGTTCCACCGAACCCCGAATCTCTGAAAAGCCTTGCTGGATGCGGTCTGTCACCTGCTGCCGCAGGTCCCCTTTGGTCTGCTCCAGGCGGGTGGCCATATCGGCAGTGCTGAGACTGATCTTCTGGCCAAGGGTTCCGTCAAGCCTTTCGAGCGCGCCCGCAACTTCCGCCTTTACATCGATTTGCGCGACCGCTGAAAGACGCCGCAGCAACATCGCCGAGAACCCAAGCAGGACAAGGGTTCCCACCAGCACAGTAACCAGCAGAAAGGTCTCCATAGTAAGTAGCTGAGCTGAATTCTAGAAGCTAGCGTGAAAGATGGAAAGCGGAACTTTACGCGGCGTCCCCCGCGCCGCAACGCCAACCGCAAACTATGCTTCGGGCCCTCGGGGTTTTATTCACGCTGTTGGCGCTGTTTTCCGAGGTCGCTGCATCCCAGTCGAATCCACAGTCCGATTCTCACAGCCTCGCTTCTCAGAATATGGCTTCTCAGAACGTCGGCTTTCTGAGCAACGTTCTTCAGAATAATGCTAGCTGTGCTCAGCCCTCCCCTCACTCGAACTCGGCAGCCGGACCATCCTCCGGCTCAGACCCCACCCCAACGGATAACGAGGACTCCGCTGCCGAGAACGAACTGCTGAAATTGATCAACCAGAACCGCGATGCCGCAGGCATTCCGCTGTTGCGCATGGATGAAAGCTTGCGCGAAGCAGCCCTTGCCCACGCCGAGCGCATGGTTTCGAACCAACGCCTCGATCATCAGTTCTCCGGCGAGCCCTCCCTGCTCGAAAGAGTCGCCCAGGCAAGCGACCTGAAAACAGATCGCGCCGGCGAGAACATCGTCTCCAGCAAGTGCGCTTCGACCGCACATGATGCTCTCATGCGCTCCGCGCCGCACCGCGCCAACATTCTCGATCGCAGCTTCAACGTCGCGGGCGTCGCCGCTATCTGGAGCAAAGGCCGGCTCTACGTGGTCCAGGTTTTCGCGCACGAGCTCCCGTCGTATTCCGCGCGCGAAAGCGAGGAATTGGTAAGCGAAGCAGTCGATGAGATCCGGCTACAGGCGGGTCTTTCGGAGCTAACGCAATTGACGCCGTCGCATCTCGACAAAGCCGCTTGCTCGCTGGCCAGAGAAAATCATCCCAGCGCCCGTCTGCTCGCGACCGCCTACGTCGATCGAAATAACGACGATGGACAGATTGAGACTCGCTTGTTATTCAATCAAGTGCTCGACGGTCAAATGATCGACCCTCGCAAGCTCGACAGTCGAAAGATCGTCACCTACGCCGCCAGTCGTCCCGATGCCTTGCCGCCCGGCGCTCTGCGTCTGCTCCGCGAGCCCGCCATTCGCCAGTTTGCCGTCGGTTCCTGCTACGCCCGCAACGCCGCCTATCCCACCGGCATGTACTGGGTCGCAATTTTCCTCTACTAGGCTAGTCGATACGCCACCTTCCATCGCTCGCACAGTTCGCGAGCGGCGTCAGGCCAACAGGGAAACGTAAAGCAAAATCCCTCGCGAAGCAGACGTCCGGGAATAACGCGCCGGCTTTTCAGAACGAGCTCCGTTTCCGTTCGCAGAAAGACCGCTCCGATCTCGAGGAGCCACTTAGCCGACGGAAGACCGATCTTTGTTCCCCAAGCGCGTCGCAACGCAGCCATGAACATGCGGTTCGGAACCGGGTTCGGCGAAGCCAGATTGACGACGCCATCAATATCGATGCGCTCGATCAGGAAGTAAATAGCTTGGACGAAATCCGCCTCGTGAATCCATGAAACGTACTGGCGCCCGTCGCCAGACGTTCCTCCAAGGCCTCGTCGGACCAAGCCCAACAAAGTATCGAAGATCCCACCGCGATCTGGACTCATAATAACTGCCGATCGAAGTGTCACTTTCCTGGTTGTCGGCACCTCTATTTCGTTGAAGGCTGTCTCCCAAGCCATAGCTACCTCGATACTGAAACGCCAAGCGTCAGGAGCATCTGGCTCGGAGCCTCCAATCACACCTGTCGCCTCGTCGTTAGGCGCTCCGTAAGTATGAGCATAGATTGTTGCTGTGCTCGCCTGGAGCCACACCCGTGGTGGATGGCTCGCGTTCCGGATTGCCTGTCCTACGGCACGAACCGATTCCACTCGGGACTCAATGATTTCCTGTCGGTTCTGTGGCGTGTACCGGCAGTTAACGGACCGGCCAGCGAGATTGATTACGATGTCGGCTTTATCGAGTTTGTCGAACCAACCACTGACGTTCGCAGGGTTCCACTGCTCGACGCGCCACGGGAGGGGCCTCGTCAACTGCCGTCCGAGCACAATGACCTCATGACCGTCCTTGTGGAACGTACGCGCCAGGACTGTCCCAACCTGGCCGGTGCCGCCGGGGATCACGATCTTCATTTCCCTGCCCCATCTTCATACTTCTCTTATGTGTCGATAAGCGTTGTTTGAATTCCTCGTCACGGGGCCGAGCGCGTTTCAGGTGGGTTGCAAAGTATTGGTCGTAGGAAACGCCTTTTATTGCGGTAACGCCTAGACCTACATCGGCTAATCCAACTTCAAATTCTCCCGCAAAATCCCAACATCTTTGTCCCCGCGCCCCGAAATGTTCACCACCACCACCTCCGACTTCTTCATCCTCGGCGCGCGTTTGATAACTTCAGCCACGGCGTGAGCGGACTCCAGCGCCGGAATGATGCCTTCGGCTTTTGCTAGCAGCGTCGTCGCCTCCAACGCCTCGGCGTCACTTGCCGGGACATACTCAGCGCGGCCGGTATCGTGAAGTTCTGCGTGCTCGGGGCCGATTGACGGATAGTCGAGACCGGCCGACACAGAGTGGGTCAGGGCTATCTGCCCAGCTTTGTCTTGTAACACGTACGAGTAAGTGCCTTGTAACACACCGGGAGAACCTCCGCGAAACCGCGCCGCATGTTCGCCCAAAACCAAACCGCGCCCTCCAGCTTCAACGCCGATGAGCTCAACTCTTTTGTCTTTGATGAAGTCGTAGAAAATTCCTATCGAGTTTGAGCCGCCGCCCACGCAGGCAATGATGGCGTTCGGTAGCTTTCCCTCGGCCTTCAGAATCTGCGCCCGAGCCTCCCGTCCGATGACGCGATGGAAGTCGCGCACCATGCTCGGATAGGGATGCGCTCCCAGTACGCTGCCAAGCAGATAATGCGTGGTGCGCACGTTAGTGACCCAGTCGCGCATGGCTTCGTTGATAGCGTCTTTCAAGGTGCGCGAACCAGAATCGACACCGCGCACCTCGGCTCCGAGCAGTTTCATGCGGAAGACGTTGAGCTCTTGCCGCCGCATGTCTTCAGTGCCCATGTAGACGACACATTCAAAGCCGAGCAGGGCGCAAACTGTCGCCGTGGCGACTCCGTGCTGCCCCGCTCCGGTTTCGGCGATCACGCGATGCTTGCCCATGCGCTCGACGAGCAACCCCTGGCCGAGGCAGTTATTGATCTTGTGCGCACCAGTGTGGAGCAGGTCTTCGCGCTTCAAATAGATTTTTGCTCCGCCGAGTTTTTGCGTGAGGCGGCCGGCAAAAAATAACGGTGTAGGACGTCCCGCATACGTTCTTAGAAGAAGATCGAGGCGTTGCTGGAACTTCCGATCGCGTTTGGCTTTTTCGTATTCGCGCTCCAGTTCGGCCAGCGCAGCCATTAGCGTTTCCGGAACGTAGCGCCCGCCATAGGCGCCAAAACGCCCAGCGGACGCGCCATTGGTCGAATTGTTCCGAGTCGGCGTTTTTGCCAGCCCGCCTTTTGCCGACCCGGCCGGCCTCAACATCCGTCGCTCCACTAAACCTTTTGCGGTCGCCATGGTCAGCCAGCCTCGTCCATAGAACGTACGGCTTCGATAAAAGCGCGCACCCTTCGCGGATCTTTTTTGCCCGGCTCGCGTTCAACGCCGGTCGAAACATCCACGCCCCAGGGATGGAGCACGTGAATCGCCTCCTGCACATTACCGGGATGCAAACCACCG
>JASHOU010000024.1 GCA_030038475.1 Terriglobales bacterium
CGCCGGAGACTTCCAAGCAAAGCACAGTCGTGTATGGAACGCGCAGCGGCAGTTACAGTATCAGCGGCGTCTACCCGTACTATTCGCGGATGCGGCGCATAGAGGTTCAAGACGGTACTTTCTTCACCGATCTCGACGAAAACACACACAGCCGCGTCGCTATTCTCGGCGCCGACGTTAAGAAGAAATTGTTTTCCGGGCAGAATGCGCTGGGTGAAAAAGTGCGCATTGACGGTATTTCGTATGAAGTTGTCGGCGTGCTCAAACACGTCATTCAGAATGGTGACGAAAACATGAACGGCAAAGTGTATATCCCGTTCAGCGCGATGGGCGATTTGACCAACACTTATTATCTCAGCAGCATCGCCATGGAGTATGAAGGCGACCACGAAAAGGTCGCCGAGGCCGTGCGCCGGTCGATGGCTTTCCATCACGATTTCGATCCGAAAGACAAGCGCGCCGTTTTTGTCTTCGACGTTTTTGCCGATCTGCTCGATCTGCGCGTCATTACCACCGGGATCAAGGTTATGCTCGGCTTCATCGGCCTGCTTACTCTCGGCATCGGCGGCGTCGGACTGATGAACATCATGCTCGTGTCGGTTACACAGCGCACGCGCGAGATCGGAGTTGAGAAAGCGCTCGGGGCGCGCGGATGGCACATTCTTGCTCAGTTTCTCGCGGAGGCGCTCGTGATCACCTTTCTCGGCGGAATCGCCGGCGTGGCGATCGCTTACGTCGTGTCTTGGTCCGTCGGATCGCTGACCCTCTGGAGCGCTTTTGTAGAAAATGGCACGGAAGGTGACATTCATCTTGCCATCGATTCGACGATCCTGCTCACGTCTACCGCCATTCTCGGCTTTGTCGGCATCATCAGCGGAATGCTGCCCGCCATCAAGGCGTCGCGTCTGGACCCAATTGAAGCGCTGAGGTATGAGTAGAAGTCGCAGGTCTCAGGAAATGCCCCCTGTCCCGCGTACCCCGCCGTCCCACGTACAATGATCGCGTGCCAGGTTCTAACTCTCTGCAAAAGGTTCGCGATCATCTCCGCCTTTACGACCATCCGTTGCTCGCCTTTTCGGCCCGCGAAACCAATGGCGTCATCGAAGTGCTGATCGATCTGAAGAACCCGCCGGTTCCGGTGCACACTTACGTGCTTCAGATTCACCCGCGCGATCTCGAACACCCGCAGTTTGGCTGGAACCTGCAGCGCCAACTCTATGACGGCCTGCACGACTACTTTATCGAAATGTTTACTCGCACGCCGCAGGATCGCTCGGTCGCAAATACGACTGCCACAACAGAACAAGACCCGGGAAGCTAAGGCATTGTTTCTCCGCGAAAAAATCGAACAGGAAATCCGCGATCGCGGTCCCCTGCCGTTTTCGCGTTACATGGAAATTTGCTTGTACGATCCGGTCGAAGGTTACTACTCGCGCACCGACGAACAATTCGGGAAAGCCGGAGACTTTTATACCGCGAGCGACGTTCACGCAGTCTTCGGACGTTTGATGGCGCGGCAGCTTGACGAGATCTGGCGAGTGCTCGACCGCCCGTCGCAAATCGAAGTTCTCGAACTTGGACCGGGCCGCGGACTCTTTGCGCGCGATGTGCTCGACTGGTGCAGGAAAAAGTTCGCCGAGTTCTTCGCCGCGCTCACCTACACGTTGCAGGAGTCGTCGCCCGCGCTGCGAGCGAAGCTGCGGGAGTCGCTTTGTGAACAGATCGCCTCGAAAAAGGCTAACGTGTCGGAAGCAGGATCGGTCGGGTTATACCGCACGCTTGCGCCAGAAACTCCGCTGCTTATCTTCGCCAACGAATTCTTCGACGCGTTGCCTGTCGACATTCTGAGCGCCCAAGGCAAACTTCACCTCGCGCTCGAGAACAATCGCCTGGTGGAAGTCTGGCTTCCGCCGCTTGCCGAGGAACTGGAATTCCTCGATCGCTACGGAGTTCATCCTGAAGCCGGCGAGCGCATCGAGGTTCCGATGCAGGCGCAGAAGTGGGTTCGTCAAATCGCAAACTCCGTCGAAACTAGCGCGCTGCTTGTCATTCTCATTGATTACGGTTACACGCGCGAGGAACAACTGGCCGGCCGTCACCGCGGAACGCTGGTGGCATATCGCCATCACTCCGCCAGTGGCGATCCATATCAGGCGCCCGGCGAACAGGACATTACCGCTCATGTCAACTTCACTGCGCTCGCAGCCACGCTTAATGAAGCCGGGATGCGGTGCGAGAGACTGCTCACGCAGTCGCAATTCCTGATGGGGATTGGCGAAGGCAATCAGTTTGCCGACGCCTTCGAAGATTGCCGCCTGCCGCAAGAACGGGCGAAAGTGGCCCTCCAGCTCAAACATCTGATCACGCCCATTGGCATGGGAGAAAACTTTCAGGTGCTCGTCGCCAGCCGAGGACTGGCCCCGGAGAAACTGGCCGCGTTAAGCGGGCTCGGCTTCGGAAAGAGTTCTCAGTTCTCGGTTCCCAGTTCTCAGTGAAGCGACGCTGAGTTTTTCCGGTACTGATTATTGGCTGAAAACTGACAACCGGTACTTGAGAACTGGCAACTGAGAGCATGTGAGTACCAAAGTACCGGGTACCAAGGGTATGCACCATTTTCGTGGCATTTAACATCCCTGAAATATCTTCGCAGTAAACTGTCGGTAATGAGCTTGCCCCGTGTATCCCGCTTTGCGCTGCCCTTGCAGGTCGCCGCTGTCTGCTACCGGCGGGCGAATGCGCAGGCCGAGTTTTTGCTGGTACACACCAATGGCGGCAACAAGTGGACATTCCCCAAGGGAGCCCCACAACCGCGGCTTTCGCATAGCCAGTCGGCCGAACGCGAAGCCAAAGAAGAAGCGGGCGCCATCGGCGCCATCGAGCCGCGCCATTTCCATCTCTACATTCACTCCAAGGGTGTCTTCTGGCAACCCGGAGGCGTGCAGGAGTACGTCGTCAAAGCTTTTTTGATGGAAGTCCGGCAGACGCGCCATCCCGAAGAAGACTTTAGGAGCCCCACCTGGTTTGACGCAGAAAAAGCGCGCATGGTCCTCGCCAAAGGACGCGAAGTGAAATACGCCCACGAACTGCAAACCGTGATCGACCGCGCGCTGGAACACATCAACAAAGCTCATAACGGGCACTCCCGCGTCAGCGCAGCACGCATGGCCGCGTCCCGCTAAAACCTGTGTGGGAATGCTTGCGTCGGGACGGGGGTCTCGGCTGTCCGCGCCCATGCCCAGAATCAGCCGGCTCTGCTTTCGTGGGATACTGAGATCGTTATGAAGACGATCGCGGGCGCTAGGGATTTGGACGCCGTCCAGTGTCGCAGCTGGAAGGGGATTACAAAGGCCTTCGACTCATTCCCGCGCCCGAAACTGGATTTCGACGAAAACGGCGAAATCCGGGAGAGGCTGTGGATTTTTCGGGGACACGCGTCGAGCGATAGGTTACTGAAGCCGTCGCTGGAGCGGGTTTCTGACAGAAAATCTGCGTCATGGGCGGCATTGGAGCTGATGTTTCTGGCGGAGTTCCAGGCAAGGGCCCCGCAGTACGTGGACCGCCGCGATCTCCCTCCGACTACCGAAAGGCTCGCGTGGCTTGCCCTGATGCAGCACTACGGCGTGCCGACGCGGCTTCTTGACTTCACCTATTCACCCTACGTGGCGCTGTACTTTGCTCTGAGGAACTTTCGGCAGGCAAGTGCGTCGGCTAAGGCGAACTATGTAAATGTGTTGGCGATCAATGCACAGGCATTAATGGAACGGGCAAGTTCCCGAAGCCGTGAGGCGGATCAGAAGGAGATCGAGCGCAAAAGCAAGATCGCTGGGGGGCAGGCCGTTGGGAAGGTGCCTGTCTCGATGGACCCGGATTCGTTTGCCACCGACCGCGACGAGGTCCGGTGGAGGAGTGAATCGTCGGCTAAGCTAATATCGGCTGCCCTTGACCCCGAACCAAGTCAAGATTATTTACTTGACAAAAGTACAGCGCCTGTTCCATAATGCTTCACATGGAAGCAAGCACTCATCGTTTCTTTGGTTTAGCGGAAGATGAGGCGTGCATTGCCCGCCGCAAATCCCGCTTGATGCTTGCCAGCAGCTTCCGAGTCGGTACCTTCTTCAACTCTTCCCGTTTCTGCTTCGCGTCCAATGGAGAACTCCGATGACTCTAGTTGACGTTATAAACCTGTTCGACACCGACGAAAAGTGCCGCGAGCTTCTTGTCCGTCTCCGCTGGCCCAACGGCATCGAATGTCTGCGATGCAAGGGACCAGTTACAGAACTGGCGACGGAGAAACAACTGTTCTATTGCAAGGCTTGCGATTATCAATTCAGCGTCACGGCGAGCACGATCTTCAACGACTCCCACCTGCCGCTTCAAAAGTGGTTTCTGGCTACACTGCTTCTCTGCGAAGCACGCAAAGGCATGAGTGCTAATCAGATTAAGCGCACACTCGGAATCAGCTACAAGACCGCGTGGTATCTCTGCCATCGCATTCGAGCCGCGATGAAAGAAGTAGACCGGCCAATGATGGACGGCACCGTCGAAGTAGACGAAACTTACATCGGCGCGAGCGAGAGAACTTTCAGTAAGCCCGGACACGGTGACTGCAAAAAGCAAATCGTGGTCGGCATACGGCAACGCGGCGGCGATCTTCGATTCTTCCATGCTCAGGACGTGAAAGCCGGAACGCTGGCCGCATACGTCCGCGAATGTGTCAGCGAAGATGTAGATGTAATCGTCACCGACGAACTCAATACCTATCCGACCGCCTTCCGTAATACCTCTTTCGCCGCGAAGCACAAAACAATCAAGCACAAGTCGAAGGTCTACGTTGACGGCGACATTCACACGAACACAGTGGAGTCCGCCTTCTCGCTCTTGAAGCGCGGCATCATCGGAACGTGGCACCGCATCTCCGCAAAGCATCTCGCGGCCTATCTTGACGAAATGACCTTCCGCTTCAACCGCCGGAAGAGCCACGCTCTGTTTCTCGACACCCTGCGTCATATGGTCACTGCGCCGGTGCTCACGTTTGAGAGACTAACGGCTTAGGTTCTTCAACAAATTCGAGCAACGACGGAAATTGCAGCTTGTCGATCTTTTTTCTGACTTTTAGATACTGCTGTTTGAATGAAGTCAGAAACTGCTTCTGACTAAGGCCTTGAGGCGTTCCGAGCAGCCCCAAATAGCAATATCGAAGCATAAAGTCTATGTCCGGGCCGATGGCTTCAGCCGCCCCCATTTCTTCCCGAGTGGGTTGACAGATTTTTCCGTCGCTGGAAACCACCAAAGTATCCGTCTCGCTTCCTTTCAGGAAAACATGGTCCTTTTTAGCGCAGTACATTAGGTACGCCGCCCTAACCAACGCTTCGCGAATGTAAAGAGGGCCACGAATTACCTCGGGAATGAGTGTGTCTAGGACTTGAGAATTAGCCCCTAAGACAACCCACTCATTTAGCGACTTGGCAAGTACCGTGTTGGGCGGCTCACAGAAATAAAGCCGTCGTGTCGCGTTGCCCAGCTTAGCAGCTAGAACAAACTGCATCGGCGGTCTGGTGCTTTGCGTGTAGCTGGAATGCCACTCCATCATCGGCTGCTTGATGGCAGGTTCGACTATCCACTGGTCGGAGCACTTCGCCAAGGACTCTAAAATCTCCTTCGCCACCATATTCGCCGCGTTACCGTCATCAGAGGCGTTCCCAATAACGAAGGTTCCGACATTACACTCAATGCCATTTAACTTGAAGCCATCCGTCACAATTCCATCCGTCGAAACGACGTGTGAATCCGAGCATACAAATACTCCACCAATCGAAAACATTCCTAGCGCAACCGTCACTTTTTTCCTCCGCAAAAGCGCATTACAGGTCATTTAACACCTGCCTGCTTCTTTTGTGAAGTAAATAATCGTGAACCAAGTCGTAGAGGGCTGTTCAATAGGAACGGCTTTGTCGCAGTCGCACAGCCCACGGTCCACAATCAACGCCTTTCATGTCAGCAGGGCGCATTCCTCCTAAATGGGTCCGAGAGGCAGTCGCTCCGCGCCTCGCTCTTCATGATGATGAAGAACCGCTCAGACGAGTGGATCAAGCTCTTTGAGATACCGACCAGGGTGCTGCCGGAGATTGAACGCCGGCTCTTTCAGATGAACGTTCACGAGCTTTCGTTGTTTCCCGATTTAGAAGGTTTGGCTGGCTTCCTCAGACAAAAAGCGAGCCTCCATTGGGATCCGGAAGACCCTGCGGACTATGAGGGTTCTTAACGTTCTTACGCCCCCTCGTGAGACCATAGGATTAGTCCCATGATTCAACTTTCCGGCGCCGGCAAGCGCTATGGCCACAAACTTCTGTTCGAAGACGCCGACTGGCTGATCACGCCGGAATCGCGCATCGGTCTGGTCGGCGCGAACGGAACTGGCAAATCCACGGTCATGAAGATTCTTGCCGGGCTCGAATCGCTCGACTACGGCTCGATTTCGCGCGCCAAAGGCATCTCGACCGGATATTTGCCGCAGGATGGGCTTACCCTCACCGGGCGTTCCGTTTTTGCGGAATGCATGTCGGTGTTCGACGATCTGCACGCGATCGAAAAAGAAATGGAGTCGCTGACCCGCAGCATGTCGGAACTCGATCATGAGAGTTCCGAGTATGCGGCCGTTGCGGATCGATACCAGAAACTCGAACATGAATTCTTGGCTCGCGATGGTTACACGCTCGAAATGCAGGTTGGTCAGGTTCTCACCGGATTAGGCTTTCATCGCGAAGACTGGACGCGCCAGACGGAAGAATTCTCCGGCGGCTGGCAGATGCGCATCGCGCTGGCCAAGCTTTTGCTGCAAAAACCGAATTTACTTCTGCTCGACGAACCCACCAATCATCTCGATCTCGAAGCCCGCAACTGGCTGGAGGAGTATCTGACGAATTATTCCCACGCATTCGTTTTGATCTCCCATGACCGGTATTTTCTCGATGTGACGGTCGAACACATCGTCGAAATCTGGAACAAGAAAATCCATTTTTATTCGGGCAATTACGATCAATATCTGGCGGCGAAAACTGCACGCAAGGAGCAGCTCGAATCGGCGTACAAAACGCAGCGCGAACGCATCGAGCAGCTGGAAGTTTTCATCAATCGCTTCCGCTATCAGGCGACCAAAGCCAAGCAGGTGCAGAGCCGGATCAAAGAGCTTGAGAAAATGGAGCGGATCGAGATTCCCGAAGAAGAGAAGACCGTTCATTTCTCTTTTCCGCAGCCGAAGCCGAGCGGACGAATCGTTGCCGAGTTCACGAAGGTCGCAAAAAGTTACGGTGATCCGGGGATTAACGAACACAAGGTTTTCGCCAATGTAAATTTCATGATCGAGCGCGGAGAACGCATTGCTTTAGTTGGAGTTAACGGCGCAGGGAAGTCGACGCTGATCAAACTTCTTGCGCATGAAGAGGCGCTTACCTCCGGCGAATACAAGTTAGGCCACGAAGTCCACCCCGACTACTTTGCGCAAGACCAATACAAAGAACTCGATCCGGAAGCCCGAATTCTCGACGATCTCGGTTCAGTCGCGCCTGCGTCCACGCAAACGCAGTTGCGCAACCTGCTCGGCTGCTTTCTTTTTTCCGGCGATGATGTTTTCAAGCGCATCGGAGTTCTCTCAGGAGGCGAGCGCAACCGCTACGCGCTGCTCAAGATGCTCTTGCACCCGGCTAACTTTCTCCTGCTCGATGAGCCCACCAACCATCTCGATATGCGCGCCAAAGATGTTCTGCTCGAAGCGCTGATGAAATATACGGGCACGGTTGTATTCGTTTCGCATGACCGTTATTTCATCGACAAGCTGGCTACGCGGGTGTTCGAAATCGGCGATGGCAAGGTAGAGATTTATCCTGGAAATTACGAAGATTATTTGTGGAGAAAACAGAAGCAATTGTCGGGAGCCAGTAACCAGTTGGCGGAGAGTCCCCAGTTCTCGGTTCCCAGTTCCCAGAAGGACGCAGTGAACGGGGACAGTCCCGCCGCAGTTCCGGTAAATGCCGTGGGGGATCGGAGCGAGGATGTAACTAGCGCGGCGGCCAAGAATTCTTCTGGCGCCTCCAATGGCGATGGCACGACGCATGAATCGAAACGGGCAGACGAATCGAAATCGAAACGGCTGAATCCGATCAAGCGCAAACAAATGCAAGATCGCCTGCACGAAATCGAAGAAGATATTACCCGCGCCGAAGCGGCAATTGCGCTCTACGAAACGCAGCTGCAAAATTTTGTGAGCGCAGAGGAGACGCAGCGACAGACGCACGAACTCGCCGCGCGCAAAGGCGATCTGCGGGATTTAATGAAAGAGTGGGAAGCGCTTTCGGGAGCAATCGAAACCTCGGGTTAGCCGCCTTACCCGCCCGCCTTCAACTCCTGGAGCACCTGGCGCGCAATCTCCTTCAGCGTCTCGAACACGCCCACACCTTGGAACGCGACCGCTTCTACTACCGGTTCGTTTTTTTTTCGCAGTTCTTTGGATAGTGCATCGACCGGCATCACGTTCGGCAGATCGCGCTTGTTCAGTTGCAGCACGTAGGGAATCTTGTTGAAGTCGTAGCCGTGTTCCTTGAGATTGGCCATGAGGTTGTCGAGCGCCTCGACGTTGGCATCCATGCGCTCCTGCTGGGAGTCGGCCACGAACACGATGCCGTCGACGCCGCGAAGAATCAGCTTGCGGCTGGCGTCATAGAAGACCTGCCCGGGAACCGTGTAGAGGTGAATGCGCGTCTTGAATCCCCGCACCGAACCGAGATCGAGCGGCAGAAAGTCGAAGAACAAAGTTCGATCCGTCTCGGTGGCGAGCGAGATCATCTTACCTTTCTGCTGGTCGGAGGTTTTTTGGAAGATGAACTGCAGGTTCGTCGTCTTGCCGCCCAACCCGGCGCCATAGTAGACGATCTTGCAGTTGATCTCGCGCGCTGCGAAGTTGATGAAACTCAAAAGGTTTCCTCGGAGACTCCGGCGAAAAGGATCCTCGCGAACCACTCCCAAAGCGCGAGCCTCTCGCTACAAATCCACCTGACTATATCCACTTAACGACAATATCGGTTACTGCTGGTTTTTATATCATACCGGGAGACTTTGGCGCAGGTTACCCACGTTACTGAAATCAATACCAGTATCCACGCACCGCGTTGAGTGAGGCAACGCGCGCGGCGGAGCAGGAAACGAGGTTCGCCAACAAAGATCGCCACCTAGCGTGGCGCTGGCAGGGGATAATATCCTGTCTTTGCAAACACCTTCACGTCGGGACGCCGGACCTGTACCACGATGTCGCGGTAACCACCGATGCTCGACTTTGGCACGTAGGCCATAGTGTACTGATAGCGCGCATCTCCCATCGCAGCCGCGTATGCCTTTTCGATGTCGGCTTCGGTCAGTTCGCCATACACCGTGCCTCCGCCGGTAGCATTAACATATTTCGGCAAAATGTCGCTGTAGCCCATCAATGCAGTAGTCTTGGGAAGATGGATTCGTTGCAGTCTGTCGTAGATCGGAATCGCCGCGCCCTCCACGCCCACCGCATAAAGGGTAATGTTCTGCGTCAGTAACACTTTCAGAGTGTCTTTATAGCCAGCGGCTGAACCCTGCTCGCGACCGTCGCTGATGACGAAGATGATCTTGCGGTTCCTCGGATCGCGCTTCGAAAGATCTCTAGCGGCCATGAGGATGGCATCGTTCAATACGTAAGCGGTCTTGGGCGGTGTTGAAATGGGGGTTGCGGGAACGTCTAAAGGAAGACCATTGATCATCGGCCCCTGCGGACCGAGCGGGCCGCTGGTCACCGGGGGGCCATTGTTGGCGCCGCTGTATCCTTTCACCTGATTCAAAACCGCCGTCAACTCTCTGCCGACGCTGGTGAAATCCGATACCTGGCTTACGGTGCTGCTGTAGGTGTAAATCGAAATTTCATCGAACTGAGTGAATGCTCCCTGCAACGCCGACAGTGTCGCCTGCACCTTCTTCAGACCCACATCTGGCAAGCCGGTATCGAAGATCACCGCTGCCGAAAGCGCAAACGGATCGCTGGTGAAAAACGTCAGCTTCTGGGGTTGCCCATTCTCGAGGACCGTAAAGTCCTTCGGTTGTAAACCGCCAACCAATCTTCCATTCTTGTCCTTGACCGTGACCGGAACCACGACCAGGCTCGCGTGGGAGCGGATGGTATAGCCGACGTCCTGGCCGGTCTCAACATCTTTTGGAATGCTGCCCGCAGGCACGGTCTTGATCGGAGGCATGGCTGGCGGCGGGGCAGGATTCTGATCCGGGGCGCTGCGCGGAAGATCGCCGAAATCCGTATTTGGGCTGGCATGATTTGCCCCTGCAGTGGGTGCATCGGTCGGCTGCGTTTCCGGCTTGGTCCCAGCATCCGCATCTGGCCGCGGGCTAGGTGGCGCAGGCGGGGGTATTGGGCGCGTTGCCGAGGGAGCGTCGGGAATGTCCTCGGGTTTGTCTTGCGCGGCCAGCGTGCCGAACAGCAGGCCAACCAGCATCAACGACAGCCCCAATCTCAATCGCAAACCCGCCCCCAAGCCAATTCTTCTGGCCATCCCCGGAATCCTCTGTCTTTCTTCTATCTTGTATCGTTATCGTAGCGCTTTTTGACCACCTAATCGCCGGCAGCTGCCGCTTTTTCGCTTATTGAGATGCGAAATCGCGCCCGTTTGGTGCATCTAACTGTTACAGGCGTTTACAGGATAAACTAGCAGAGTCTCCGGATAAAAACTCAGATGCCTATAGTACAGTGCAAATCGTACTTCGTGGCGGCCGTGCTTGGCTGCGCCATGGCCGTGTCGCTTTTCGCAGCGGCCCAGAATCCGCCTTCGGCTTCGAACGCGCCCACTTCCAATTCCGACGTTCCTGATTCGAGTTCTGGAACCCGGACGCAGGATCAATCGCAGGAGGAGGCCTCGGAAACTCTGAAGGTCAACGTCGCAGTCGTGCAGCTTTTCTTCAACGTCAAAGACAAGCATGGCGCGCTGATTCCCAACCTTGCCAAAGAAAACTTCGATGTGTTTGAAGACGGCAAAGGGCAGACGATCAAATATTTTAAGGCGGAAACCGACCTTCCGCTGACGCTTGGCATCCTCATCGATTCCAGCGGCAGCCAGATGCGCGTACTCGATATGGAAAAGGAAGTTGGAGCGTCGTTTCTGGAGAGCACGCTGCGCCCCAAGGACGAAGCTTTTGTCATCAGCTTCGACGTTGATATTACCCTGCTGCAGGATTTCACCAACTCCGTGAGCCGGCTGCGGCACGCGCTCAACGAGGCCAAGATCAACACCGGCGGAGTCAGCTGTTCTGGCGGACCTATCGGTCCGCAAGGGCCGATTCCGTGTCCTTCAACCGGCCCGCGCGGCACTGCGCTTTACGATGCCGTTTATCTCGCCTCACACGACGAACTTGGCCACGAGGTCGGCCGCAAGGCCATGATCCTGCTTACCGACGGACAGGATGAGGGCAGCCGTCTGAAGATCAAAGATGCCATTGAGGCCGCCCAGAAAGCCGATGCCATCTGCTATGTGCTGCTGATCGCTGATCGTGGTTTCTATGGGATGGGCGGTCTCGGTTATAACGGCGATTCGGATATGAAAAAGCTCACCCAGGAAACCGGCGGCCGGATGATCGAAGTCGGCAACAAGATCGAGAAGCTTCGCCAAGCCTTCGACCAGATCGCCCAGGAACTTCGTAGCCAGTACGACATCGGTTATACGTCTACCAATACGGCTCGCGATGGTTCGTTCCGCAAAGTCGAAATCAAGTCCAAACAGTCGGATTACAAGATCCAGGCGCGCAGCGGCTATTATGCCACGGCGGTACCGGCAGACTGAGGGACGTGCTCTTAAGAGGAGCCAGCGAATCATGAGGGAATCACTAATCACTGAGTAATCACGGAACTCTCACCGCGCCTGGGAAAAATCTTCTACTGCGAACAACTGGCCGCCCTCCTCTACCACTCCGATGCCAACTGAATCCATGTCCCGGTCGAGAATGTTGGCGCGATGCGGGGGCGAATTGATGAACTCAACATGGATCGACTCCGCCGACGATGCCTGAACCACGTTTTCAGAAAGCCAGTTGAAATGGGCTCCAGCCTGCTTGGCCCGCGCCGCGAGACTGGGCTCGCCCGCAAATCCATGCTGCGCCGAATGGTGTTCGGCCATCACCTCGGCATGGCGCCGGGCTGCGGTGGCCAGCGAGTCATCCCATCGCAATGGAGCCAATCCCTCCGCACGGCGTGCCTTGTTCACCGAGACGAACAATTCTCGCTCTGCCCCCGACACCGGTGTCTGACCGTCTGCCGGCCAGCAACACATCATTCCCACGATTGCTGTCACGGCCAGTCTGGTGTTAGTTCGCACAGATATTCAACCTTATCTCACAGCAACGATAAATAGTAGAGGCCGTCACGCTCTTTTCGCGCAAGTTACCAACGTCGCGATTCGTAGGCTCCGCGAGCTCACTGCAGTTGCTCGCCTAACTTTCGCGTAAGGCCGCGATTGCATCGGCACGATGGTTCCGGCTCTCGACCGCGATTTTCTTCGATTTAGCTACGTAGTGGCTTCGTCTCTAACGCATGAAACCCGATTCTCCGTCACAAGTTGCGGGTCGTCGTTCGCTGGCTTCAAACTTAAGCTCCAAACCTGGACCTTGCGTGCGATATCTCCGTTATATTTAACTGATGCCGGAGAGCTTGCCGCCTGATGCTTCGAGTGTCATCGTCCGCCCGGCACACGCGGTGCGTGGAATCGTTCGCATTCTGGGAGACAAGTCGATCTCGCACCGCTACGCCATGCTGGCGGCTATTGCAAACGGCACGAGCCGCTTTCATAATTTTTCCGCGGCGCGCGATTGCGCGAGCACGCTCAATTGCATCGCGAAGCTCGGCCGCGAATGGAGACGGGCGGACGATGGGGCGATTGAGATCGATGGCGAGGGTTCCCATCTGCGCGCTCCGACGGAACCTCTCGATTGCGAGAACTCCGGTTCGACAATGCGCATGTTGAGCGGGATTCTTGCCGGCCAGCCATTCACCAGCGAACTCATTGGCGATGATTCGCTCTCGCGCCGCCCGATGGCGCGCATCATCAAGCCGCTTTCCGAGATGGGAGCAAGCATTTCGGCGAGCGATGGCGGACGGCCTCCGCTGAAGATTCAAGGCGGAACACTCAAGGCAATTCACTACAAGCCTGAAGTGGCGAGCGCGCAGGTGAAATCGTGTGTATTGTTTGCCGGCCTTTTCGCGGACGGCGAAACAGTGATTGACGAACCGATTCGCACGCGCGATCACGGTGAAATTGCGCTGCGAGCCTTTGGCGCGGAAGTTGAACGCAAGGGCAACGCATCCCGGATCGTCGGCGGGCAGCGGCTGCGCGCAATTGAAGCGCACGTGCCCGGCGATCTTTCGAGCGCCGCATTCTTCCTCTGCGCTGCGGCATTGTTTCCCGGCTCGCAGATTACCTTGCCCGGAATTCTGATGAATCCGACGCGGGCGCGGCTGCTTGACATCCTGGTGCAAATGGGGTTGAAGGTTTCCGTCGCGCATCTCGAAGAACATCAGGGCGAATTGGTCGGAACAATCGAGGCGCGCGGAGCGGAGTGGAAGGGAACGGTTCTGGCCGGCGCCGATACAGCTTCGTTGATCGACGAGATTCCGGTACTGGCGGCGATTGCACCGTACTCCGATGGCGGACTTGAAGTTCGCGACGCCAAAGAGTTGCGGGTGAAAGAATCCGACCGCATCGCCGCAGTTGCGGCCAATCTGCGGAAAATGGGGGCCGAAGTCGAAGAGCGCCCCGATGGAATGCGAATTCCGGGAGGCCAGCGTCTGCATGGCGCGCAACTCGATTCTTTTGGCGATCATCGCATTGCCATGGCGTTTGCCGTAGCGGCATTGCGAGCCGAAGGCGACACGACGATCATTGGAGCCGATGCGGCAGGAGTGTCGTATCCCGCGTTCTTTGAAGAATTACGCAATATTACGGAGTGAGTGCGGGCTACGAGTGTCTAGTGCAAGCGAACAATTCGCTGAAGGCGCGCTCCCAGCCTCCGAACGAAAAGAACGAGGAATCCAGAAGTGAAACCCGACAAACCCCAATCCGCCGACGAGCGCCTGAAGCGCGAGTTCAACCGCTGGGCCGACGACGGCGAAGGCCCGAAGATGGAGCGCCATCATCTCGACATCACCGAGAAAACCATGCGCCGCATGGACCTGCGTCCGGGCGAACGCATCCTCGATCTCGGCTGCGGATCGGGCTGGGCAACGCGTTTACTGGCGCGACTGGTCGGCGAAGGACCGCGGGGATTTGGGCAAGTCGTCGGGGTGGATATTTCCGATGAGATGGTCCGGCAGGCGCGCGCCGCGTCGAAAGAATTCGAAAATGTGATGTTTGTTGTCGGTTCGGCGGCGCAAATCCCCTGGGAAGAAAACTTCTTTGACAAGGTTTTATCGGTGGAGTCGTTTTATTACTATCC
>JASHOU010000025.1 GCA_030038475.1 Terriglobales bacterium
CGGGGATGCCGAGAATGCGCAAGACCTCACCCAGGAGGTTTTCATCAAGGTTTACCGCACGCTGAATACATACGACTCCGGCAAGGCCGGGTTTATGACCTGGGTAACCACGATCACGCGGAACCTGCTGGTCGATCACTTTCGCAAAACCAAGGGCGATCGGATGACGGATTCGCTCGATTCGACGCCGTCGGAACGGGAAGACGCGCAACCGCTCGGCGAGCAGATCGCCGACCGGGGCGTGACGCCGGATGCGCAGGTGCAGAGCCGGGAGACGCGGGAGATGGTGCATTTGGCGTTGCAGAAGCTGTCTCCGGAGCTGCGCGAGGCGGTGATTCTGCGCGACCTACAGGACATGGACTATCGGGAAATTGCTACGGCTCTGAGGGTTCCGGAGGGGACCGTCAAGTCAAGAATTAACCGGGGGCGAGCGGAACTTGCACGCCTCCTACAACGTACATATAAACAGGTGATCTGATGCCAAGTGAATCAAAACACGGAACACCCACCCCGCCGGGGGAGAATCGGCCCGGCGCGGTGCCGCAGATCGAATGCGGCGAGTTCGAAGCCCTGGTCGCCGACGCTATGGAGGGTCTGCTGACCGCGGAGCGGCAGCGGAACTTCGACGCCCATCGGCGGGTCTGCGAGATTTGCGGTCCTATGTTTGCGGAGGTGCAGGCGGGCCAACAATGGCTGAAGTCACTGGAGGCGGTTGAGCCGCCGGCGCATCTGGTATACAACATTCTCGCAGCGACCAGCGGGATAGTTAGCACGCGGGCGGTAGAGGCAGCGGGCGGCAGGAAGACTCCATGGGCCGAGCGGCTGCGCGAGCGCTGGGATGGGTTCTTCGCTCCGTTGACGGCGCTTGTGCGGCAGCCACGATTTGTAATGTCGTTCGGCATGATCTTTTTCTCGTTCTCGCTGGCGCTGAGCGCGGCGGGGGTGAAGGGGTCGGATGTGGCGAAGATCAGCCTGCGGCCGGAAGCGTTGCGGCATACCTACAACGATGCGTCGATTAAGGTTGTACAGTATTACGACAATATCCGCTTCGTCTATGAGATCGAATCGAAGCTGCGCGAGCTGCGGCGAGCGAATACTCCGCCTGAGCCCGCGCCGGTGGAACAGAAAGGAACTCGCAAGAACAACACCAGTGGACAACCAGATCATAGCTCTCCGGAGCAAAGGCAGGATCGCAATTACTCCGCGCAGGAGGGCCAGGTGGTGATGGCCGGATTGAGCGGAGTGGAAGAAGCTCCCCCTGACGTGATGTTGAGCGCGAACAGGAGGATGCTATGAACTGCGCCAATCATGCAGATGCGTCGGCGGTGGCGTATTGCCGCACTTGCGGCAAGCCGTTGTGTGGGAACTGTACGCGTCCAGTGCGGGGCGTGATCTATTGCGAGGATTGCTTGGGAGCAAGAATGGAGACGGGAGGCGCTGCGCCGGGAGCGGCCGGGCGTGATCCCGGGGTTGTCGTTGTGGGGGCTACATTCTCCTCGGGCAGGCCGGTACAGAATCCTCCGCCGCCTCCGGGGAGCGGGAGCGGACCGAACCCAACCGTGGCTGGCATTCTGGCCGGGTTCTTTCCTTTCGGCGTGGGCGCGGTTTACACCGGCCAGTATGCCAAGGGATTGGCCCATCTATGTATTTTTGCCCTGCTGATCGTAGGAATCAGCATCGGAGGCGAGCACGACCAGAGCGCGTTATTGGCGTTCTCGATCGTGGGATTGATCTTCTTCATTGTCTACCAGCTCATCGATGCGGTGCGATCGGCGAAGGCCATTCAGATGGCGCAACCGGTGCCCGATCCGTTTGGCCTCGCGGCAACCTTTGGCGGCGGAACAAAAATCGAGACGAGCAAAGTTCCGATGGGCGCGATTGTGCTCATCCTGCTCGGAGTGCTGTTCCTGCTGAATACGATGGGGCTGAGCGAGTATGGCTTGAGCCGCTTCTGGCCGGTGATTCTGATCGCCGTCGGCGCCTGGATGTTTGCCCGCAACCTCGGAGTAATGGGGCTGTGCTGCACCGGCTGCCAATGCGCCCGTTGCCGCACGCGACGGCTGATGGGCCCGGCCATCGTCACAACGATCGGCGTCCTGTTTTTGTTGCATTACCAGGGCATAGACATCAACCGCACTTGGCCCGTGATTCTGCTGGTGGTTGGCGCCATCAAGCTGCTGCAGAACAGCGCCTCGTGGCAGGGACACGTTCCGTCTAGCGGAACCGGCGCGAACCCACCTGGCGGGCTAATTCCTCCAGCGCCACCGGTTCCGCCTGTGCCGCCGGTTCCACCTGTTCCATCAACCGGCGGGGCGGGTGGTCGTTCGGAGAACGATAGCGAGGTGAATCGTGGCTAGCCCCGGCATGACTCCAGCTCCGCGTCCTCCGCATCGTTCGATTGCCGGACCTGTCGTGCTGATTCTCATGGGAGTTTTGTTTCTCTTGGGAACGATGGGAATCCTGGAGATTCACCACCTCGGGCTTTTGTTCGCGCGGTATTGGCCGGCGCTGCTGATTTTGTGGGGCGTGCTGAGGCTGATCGAGTACGAGCAGGCCAAGCGCTACGGCCAGCCCACACGCGGCATTGGAGTGGGGGGCGTTTTTCTGATCTTCTTCCTGATCATTTGTGGATTGATCGCAACGCAGGCCTCGCGCGTGGATTGGAAGGGCCTGGGCGAGCACATCGATCTCGGCGATGATGAAGGGATCGACGATATTTTTGCCGGATCGACGTTCGATTACAGCGGCGACCTCAGCAGCGAGTGGCCGGCCGGCGGCAACGCTGTGCATATCAACGACGACCGCGGCACGATTACCGTCAATGCCTCCGACGACAAGACGGTCAGGGTTTCCTGGCGCAAGAAGGTTCGCGCTGAAAATCAGAAGGACGCCGACAACTACAACGCCAAGACGGCTCCGACGATGACGGTGGCCGACAAAATCGTGACCGTGAATGCCAACACTCAGGGAGCGGGCGATAAGAGCATCGCGCTCGACATGGATGTTTATGTTCCGCGCAATGCCAACCTGACGATTGTTTCCAGGCGCGGCGGTGTCACCATCAGCGGCATGAACGGCAGCGTTGATGTCAACAATCAGCACGGCGAAGTCAATCTCAGCGATCAGACGGGGAATGCCACGTTCAACTTGGAAGAAAGCGCGGCGCATGTTGAGCATGTAAAGGGAGACGTCTCGATCCAGGGCCGTGCCAAAGAAGTTTCTGTTGAAGACGTGGATGGGGCGGTGCATCTGAACGGAGAATTTCAGGAAAGTGTGCGGCTGGTGCGGGTGAGCCAGACGGTAAGTTTCCATTCCTCGCGCACGGATATGGAATTTTCGCGGCTGGATGGCAGGCTGGATCTGGATTCGGGCGATCTGCGGGCCGATTCGCTGGCCGGGCCGATGCGCCTGACCACACGGTCGAAGGATATCTCGCTCGAAGGTTTGTCGGGCGATTTGCGTCTCGAAGACTCCAACGGGACGGTCGACATCGGACTGCATAAACCAGGGAACATTCAGATCGATAACCGCAAGGGCGATGTGCAGGTAACCATTCCTCCCAACACGGCGGTGAAAGTAGAGGCGCGCACGCGCGAAGGAGAAATATCGAGCGACTTCGACGAAATCAAGGTCGAGAATCGCGACCGGGAATCGACCGCCAGCGGCTCGATTGGAACGAACGGCCCGAAGCTGGTGGTGAATTGCGAAAGAGGAGAGATTGAGTTCCGCAAAGGAAATGTCGCAGTCACGCCGCCCGCACCGCCGATTTCGCCCGCGCCACACCTCAGGCCGGGTCCGGCGAAGGTGCTACCGGCTCCGAAGGCGCCGCCGGCGGAAAGCGAGAATTGAAGAGCAGGCCTCAGGCCTCATCAGGCGTCAGGCCTTAGGTCTTGGGATTCCGTTCGACTATAATTGCGGCAGATCACTAATCGAGAAACACTAGGAGAACTCATGTCCGCACCGAGCCGCCGTCCGGAAATTCGCCGCCGCCGCACCCGCGCGGAAAAGATCGCCAAGCTGCGCAAACGCCTCGCGGCCGCTTCCGCTGCCCCGGATAAAGAACGCCTCACCGCCAAGCTGCACCGCGCAGGATTAGCTTCTCCGGGTAATGCGCTGATTTAAGAAGCGTGAGATCTGGGCTGTCAACTTCTCAGGGCGGGATATGAAGCTGCGACATTCCCGTTCTAAGCTAATGCTACCGTGACTCGGCAGCTGCCCTAAAATTCTACGGAGATCAGGCGGGCGGGAGTTTTTCCTATGTTCGTCACGGTGTGGGTGTAGTTTGGGCGCAGCCATTTGATGTCGCCGGACTTGAATTTATCCTCCACCGAACCTTTCCCCTCGATATCGCTGTGCAGGTTGGCATCGGTGATGGCGACGGCCAGATGCGGGCCATCGTGATGATGGCTGGGCTCGACCGCGCCCGGCTGGAGATTAATCTCGCGTACGAGCACCCCATCTTTCACAAAAAGAATTTTGCTGCTGCCGCCGGGGAAGGTGTGTTCGCCACTTTCTTCGGGCCAGTGCTTGGGCGTCTGCCGCAATTTTTCGTCCTGCATCAGCTCAATCGTCACGTTGCGAAAGTGCTGATCGGAGAGATTTTTGGCGATGTGAGCAAAGTTGCCGGGTGAGAAATGCGTGTCGCCGTCGGCGAGTTTGATCTCAACGGGAGGGTTACCTTCCACGTCATTTTCGATGCGAGTATCGCCGAGAGTGACATAGATGTAGTCGTGGCGATGGCGATGCATGAGGGTTGCGGCGTGGGGCACAACCTCGACTTGGAAGACGCGTACGTACTCGTTTTCGAGGGCGAGATGATGCGAGGGCTCGGCGGTAATTTCCACTTCGGGCGTGGTTTGGGCAAGGGCGAATGGAATTAGCAGGAGTAGGAACAGTGCTCGTTTCATGGCTGGGGATTGTAGCACCGGGTGAGCCGAGTCTCATCCCGAATGGACGATCTTCCCTGCGACGATGGTCGCGACTACTTTGCCGGTTAGCTGCCAGCCGTCGAAGGGGGTGTTGCGGGATTTCGAGCGCGACTTCGATGCCTCGAATGTCCACTTCTTTTTGGGATCGAAAATCGTGACATCGGCGGCCGAGCTGCGGACGAGCGTGCCGCGAAGCAATGATCCGTGCACCAGCGATCCGCGAACCGATGAGCCGGGGTCGCGAAGATCGAAGCAGCGCACCGGACCGGCGGTGAAAAGTTCGACGATGCGGAAAAGCGGAATGCGGCGCTCGCGATGCAGTTTGGTAATGGCGAGCGCGAGCGCGGTTTCGAGGCCAATGATGCCGAAGGCGGCGCGCTCGAATTCCATTTCTTTTTCGTGCGCGGCGTGGGGAGCATGATCGGTGGCGATGGCGTCGGCCGTGCCATCGGCCAGCGCGACCAGGATGGCTTCGCGATCGGAGGCCGAACGCAGCGGCGGATTCATCTTGTAGTTGCTGTCGTAGTCGCGCATGTCTTCGTCGGTAAGAGTGAAATGGTGTGGCGTAACTTCGAAGGTGACGCGGGCCTTCGCACGCTTGGCGCGGCGCACGCACTTCAGGGCGTCGGCGGTGGAAAGATGAGCGACGTGGAGGCGGGCGTTGGGAATATGCATGGCCAGTTGCACATCGCGCTCGACGATTGAGGCTTCGGCAGCCGCGGTCATGCCGCGCAAACCTAGGCGGAAGGAACGTGCGCCAGCGTGCATCGAACAGTTCTCGGTCAGGCGAGTATCTTCAGCGTGTTGCACAACCGGGAAATTCAGTTCGCCGCCGAGGATGAGCACCTCGCGCATGACGTTGTCGTCAAGGATCGGTTTGCCATCGTCAGTGACGGCGATGGCGCCCGCGGTTTGGAGCGTCCTGAAGTCGGTGAGCGCAACGCCCTTGCTGGCGCGGGTTGCGGCGGCGATGGGGAACACGTTGACCAGTGCGCCGCGTTCCGGTTGGCGGAGCCACTCGATCCACTCAACGGAATCGACCACCGGAGCCGTGTTGGGCATGGTGCAAATGGAGGTGAATCCGCCCGCGGCTGCGGCTGCGGTGCCGGTGGCAAGGGTCTCTTTGTAGGATTGGCCCGGTTCGCGCAGGTGCACGTGCAGATCGATGAAACCGGGAGCAACGATGAGGCCGCGCGCGTCGAAATTCTCGTCCGCACTGCCTTTGATCTTGCCGGGGGCGGCAACTTCGGCGATGCGACCGTCTTTGAGCAGCACGTCCATGGGCGCGTCGATGCGGGCGGCAGGATCGATGAGGTGACCGCGCTTGATCAGCAGGCTGCTTCGAATTTTGGCGGGGTTGATCATTATTGCTGGTTTCGGTGTCGTTTCATCAATATAAGTACATACCGGTAAGTGCATTATGATAATTACATTCTCGTTAATTCATGCACGTCATCGCATCTTTCCTATCGCGCGCGCGAGAATGGCCATGCGCACGGGCACGCCATGGCGAACTTCCTCTACGATGAGCGACTGCGCGCCATCGGCGACTTCGCTGGTCAGTTCGAGGCCGCGAATGATCGGACCGGGATGCATCACAATCGCATCTTTCTTCGCCAGCTTCAAGCGCGCGGCGGTCATCTGGTAGCGGGCGATGTAATCGGCGAGATCGATTTTCATTCCGGCCAGGCGCTCGCTCTGGACGCGCAGCAGCATGATCACGTCGGTGCTACGCAAAGCGTCTTCAATGTGGCGCGTGACACGCACGCCGGGCGCGAGGGTGGTGGCAATCTCGGGCGCAAGTTCCGGAGGGCCGCAAAGAATGATCTTCACACCGAATTTGCTGAGCAGATGGCAGGACGACCGCGCGACACGGCTGTGAAAAATGTCGCCGATGATCGCCACCTGCAGGCCTTTGAAAGTTTTCTTGTGTCGCAAAATCGTGTACGCGTCGAGGAGCGCCTGCGAGGGGTGCTCGTGCATTCCGTCTCCAGCGTTGATGACAGGAATGTCGAGGTGCTGCGCCATCAGCCAGGGAGCGCCTGCGTTCGGATGGCGAATGACGATGATGTCGGCGCCGGCCGCGCGCAGAGTGTGGCCGGTATCGAGCAGCGATTCACCTTTCTCGATGCTCGATCCGGAGGACTGGACGAGCACGGTGTAAGCGCCCAGCGATTTTGCCGCGACTTCAAAGGAGCAGCGCGTGCGCGTAGAGGCCTCGTAGAAAAGAAGAAAGACGCGGCTGCCTTTGAGCAGCGGCCGCGGCTTCGCCGGATTCATGCGCCGGGCAAACTTCAGCAGTCTCAGGATCTCGGCGGCTTCGAGATGCTCAATACCGAGCAAGGAACCACGCGCTGGATTCATGGTCAATTTGTGATTTCCAATTTGTAATTTGTAATTGAAGAGCGCGAGATGCGGAGGGCAATTTTTCAATTACAAATTACAAATTACCAATCACAAATTGCCCTGCTGCTTTTCCATCAGCAGGACCTTCTCTGCGTCGTCGACTTCGCGAAGTTTGACTTCGACGATCTGATTCTCGGTGGTTTGGACTTTTCGGCCAACGAAGGCGGCCTCAATGGGCAACTCGCGATGGCCACGATCGATGAGGACGCACAACTGGAGGCGTTTGGGCCGTGCGAAGCGAAACAGAGCGTCCATGGCGGCGCGGGTAGTGCGGCCGGTATAAAGGACGTCGTCGACCAGCACCACCGATTTCGCCTCAATGGGAATTCCGGGTTCGCTTTTTCGGACGAACGGGCTGGAGCCGGCAGAGTACTCGCCCAAAGTGCCGTCGTGCAAAGTGCGATCGTTTAAAGTGCGATCAGGCAACGCGCGATCGCGCGTGGAAAGGTCGTCGCGGTAGAGAGTGATATCGAGCGTGCCGAGTGGGACCGGTTGTTTTTCGATGCGCTGAATGATCTTCGCCAACCGCTCGGCCAGCGGGACGCCCCGGCGGCGGATGCCGATCAGAGCCAAGTCTTCTACACCATTATTGCGCTCGAGCATCTCATGCGCCAGGCGGATCAAAGTGCGTTCCACCTCGGATGCCGACATGAGCTGCGCTTTCTGATGGATCTCAAAGATAGGTTCTGACGCGCGCGAACTCATAGACGCTGCATCATACGCGTGCAAAAAGGTGAGAGCAAGGGCTTGTACTCGTCTGGTAGAGCCTACCCACATCGTATCCCCCAGCGATGTTGAAGTGCATGAGCGGGAAGCGGAGAAGTGTGAGCGGCCGACCGGCTCCTACAAAGGCGGGCGGACGGCGAGCGTTACCATCTCCCTCCGTGTCCACGCCTTGCGCACGGCGTAGGGACGAGGCCGCAGCGCCCGGCGCGATCTTCGCTTCGTTGCTTTCCGAAAAAACCGCCTGCACTTGTAAAGCGGCCTTTGGGCATGATAATGTGCGCCGTCGCTGCAACTGTGAATCGGCAATGAATTTTCTGGTGACCATGAGGATCTTATGAGCGCTACCGTAGTGAATACCGAAGCCACTCGCAAACATCGTCCTTACGTTCCGGAATCCATGGAAATGAAGGAGTTCACTTTCCGTGCGGTTCTCATCGGACTGTTTTTGACGGCCCTGCTCGGTTCGGCCAACGCGTACCTCGGGCTAAAGGCCGGAATGACGATTGCCGCAACCTATCCTGCGGCGGTGATCGGCATGGCGCTGCTGCGCTTGATGAAGGGCTCGTTGCTGGAAGAGAACATTGCCAGAACGGTCGGTTCCATTGGTGAATCGGTGGCGGCGGGCGCCATTTTCACCATCCCCGCGTTTGTGATGGCGGGTTTGTGGCCGGGACTGACGCACGACGAGTACTGGAAATCAGTAGCTCTGATGTTGATTGGAGGAACGCTCGGCATTCTGTTCGTGACCCTGCTGCGCCGGGTGATGGTTGAGGATCCCGACCTGCCTTTCCCGGAATCGGTGGCCGCGTCGGAGATTCATAAGGCCGGACAGCAAGGCGCCAAAGCCGCGAAGATTTTGTTTGCCAACATGGGATTCGGCGCGTTCATGTATCTGCTGGGAGCAGTTAACGTTTTCAATCCCAACAATACGTTCCCGGTGACAATCAGCGCGCTCGGAAAAAGATTGCTGCTGCGCACGAGCACCAGGCCCAATGTGGCCACGACAATTACCGGCGGTGCGACCCTCATGACGGCGCCCGATATCAGCCCCGCGTATCTTGGTGTGGGATACATTATTGGCCCGAGATTGGCCGCGCTGAACTTCGCTGGCGGGGTTTTGGCGTGGGGGTTGCTTGTGCCGCTGCTAACCTTCACGATCGGCCCGTATATTCAGTCGGCGCAGCCAGAGGCACAACCGATTGCGTGGCCGCTATTAGCGCAAGCCATCTATTTTTCGGTCGTGCGTCCGATCGCGGTCGGCGGCATGCTCGTGGGCGCCTGTTACACGCTTTTCAAAATGCGCAAACAGTTGGCTCTCGGCATGGGGCGCGCGGTTTCGGATCTGAAGAAGTCGGCGTCAGCGCACGCTGCGACGAATCGCACTGAGCGCGATCTGCCGGCAAAGGCCGTCTTTGCCGGCGTTGCCCTGGTGTTCGTTGCCATGATTGTGCTCTATCATTACTTTATTAGCGGCGCTGGGACGCTCTCGAGTTCCACGATTCTGTCGGGTTCGCTGGTCGCGGCAGGCGTCATGATCATTGTCGGGTTCTTCTTCGCTGCAGTTTCCGGCAATCTCGTCGGAATGATCGGCTCGTCGAACAATCCGGTTTCGGGGCTTACCTTGTGCACGCTGGTGATTGCAGCGCTGCTGATGGTCGCGTTCGGAGTATCCGGTACTGGCGGGGTTGCGGCAGTGCTCGGCGTGGCGGCGGTGGTGTGCGTTTCGTCCGCGGTCGCTGGAGAGATGCTGCAGGACCTGAAGGTCGGACACATTCTCGGGGGAACTCCCGCGAAGATGCAGATAGGCGATCTTTTCGGCATCGTCGTCGCGTCGCTCGTTCTTTTCTTTCCGGTGGCGATTCTCGATAAGGCATATCACTTCGGCAGTTCTGCGCTTCCCGCTCCGCAGGCGGGATTGATGGCGATGCTCTCCAAAGGAATCGTCGGCGGCGATATGGCGTGGCCGCTGGTGATCGTCGGCATTCTGCTGGGGTTTGCCATGATCATGATTGAGGTGAAGAGCGTAATGCTCTTCGCGGTCGGCATGTATCTGCCGCTTGGCACGACCTTCGCCATTTTTGTTGGCGGGCTGATTCGCTGGATGACCGACGAACTGCGCGATCACCGCGGATTCAACGATGCGCAAAAGGCACGGGTGGAAAATGCGGGTGTTCTCACGGCCTCGGGGTTAATCGCGGGCGAGGCGCTATGCGGACTGGTCATCGCGGGGCTGGTGGGTTCCGGGCACGATGTAACGCTGTTCCAGTGGACGCCGCCATTTCTTTTGGCGCTGGGCGCGCTGGCCGTGCTGGCCCTTATCATGATCCGGGTTCCGCTGGCAAATGCCGGGCGACCCGAGGATCCGGCGCCGCCGACAGCGATCATGTGATCACGCTTCTGCAGGCCTCTGAGCCTCGCAGCGACCAGCATCATCCTGCGCGAATTCATGCCGGGAAACGGGCGTCCTCGCCCGTCCAACGTAGCTCAGCGCACCACGGTTCACGTAACGGAATGTCGATCGCCGAAAATATTAGCTGTGTGCGCGGGCGCATCGCAGCGGCTGCACGGAGGGCTGGGCGCAATCAGGCGGAAATCACTCTGATGGGCGTGAGCAAGACATTTCCCGCCGAATGCATTCGCGAGGCATATGCGGCCGGTCTGCGCGTCTTTGGCGAGAATCGAGTGCAGGAGTATGCCGCTAAGGCTCTCGCTTTGCGTGACCTGCGCGACGCCGAATGGCATTTGATCGGGCACCTGCAAACCAATAAAGCTTTGAAAGCTGCGGAATTGTTTGATGCGGTCGATGCGGTCGATTCTGTGAAGCTGGCGGAGAGGCTGAACGCCGCCGCCGAAAAGTCGGGCAAGACGCTGGCCGTGCTGATCGAGATCAATGTCGGTGGCGAGGCTGCGAAAAGCGGCGTGGCACCCGATTCGGACGAACTCGAGCAGATTCTTCAGGGCGCGCCGCAGTGGGACAAGTTGAGAATCCGCGGGCTGATGACCGTCCCGCCGTATACAGACGATGCGGAGGGCTCGCGGCCATATTTTCGCCAGCTTCGGCAAATTCGCGACCGCATCACCGAGCGTGTGCTGCCGAGAATCGAGATGGCAGTTCTTTCCATGGGCATGTCGCACGACTTCGAAATAGCGGTTGAAGAGGAAGCAACGTGCGTGCGCGTGGGCACGGCAATCTTCGGGAGCAGAAGGTAGACCACCGCGGAGAATCGGGATATCGCGAAGACCGACCACGGAGACACGGAGTCACGGAGAGAACCATGGATTCCGTAACAGCAAAACAGTTTCTGGTTTCCAAGGTCATCGACGAGGCGGAGGAGTTACAAGACCTGCGGTGATTGCAATTCGCAAAACCGACGGCGGCGTCACGTTCGCCGTGAAGATCCGCCCGCGGGCGAAGAGGGACGCGATTACCGGCGAAGTTGGCGGCGCGCTGAAAGTCGCGCTGATCGCCCCACCGGTCGACGGAAAGGCCAACGAAGCCTGCATTGAATTTTTCGCAAAACTTTTGAAGCTGCCGCGCTCCTCCATTACTATTGCAGCCGGCCTCACCAGCAGAAATAAAGTGATTCGCGTGGCAGGTCTGTCAGCCGAAGAAGTTCGAAAACGGCTGAACTTTTGAAAGCTCATATTTGCCGCATTGACGAGATTTTACTGTTCCCTTGAAACCTAGAAACACTGAAGCTTTGAAACTCTGAAACTTTGAAACCTGGGTCTGTTAACCGGAGCCACTTTGACCTTCTCTGAACGCTTCCACGAAATTCGCACTGGCTTCGAGCGTCCTTTCTGGATCGCGAACCTCAGCGAGATTTTTGAACGGCTTTCCTACTACGGAGCGTTTGCCTCGCTTGCCTTGTACCTGCAGGAGAAGCTGAATTTTTCGACGGAGCAAACTGGTACGCTGACCGGTTTATTCGGCGGCATGGTGTGGTTCCTCGCCATTTTTGGCGGAGCGGTTGCCGATCGCATCGGATTCCGGCGCGCGCTTTCCACCGCGTATCTCATTCTGGCGGTTGCATACTTCCTGATCGGCTCGATTGGCGCGTCGTGGCTCGCGCCGGTGCGGAATCTGGTGCCGCTCGGACTTTTCGTCGGCTTCATTCTGATTTTGCCCGCGCTCGGCATCTCGATGGTCAAGCCCTGCGTTGTGGGCACGACCGCCCGCGCGTCCAAAGAAAACGTTCGCTCGATTGGCTACTCGATTTATTACACGATGGTCAACATCGGAGGAGCAGCCGGGCCATATTTTGCTTCCTGGGCGCATCGCCATTTGGGTGTCGAGAATGTTTACCGCGTCGCTGCGGTCAGCGTCTTTGCGATGTTCTTCGTGGTGCTCATCTTTTTTCGTGAACCGCGCCAAGCTGGCGATACGCCTCCGCCGTCAATTGCCACCGTCGCTCGGAATTTTTGCGTGGTCGTGGGTAAAGCGCGGCTGGTTCTGCCGGTGCTGGCGATTGCGCTGGCTCTGCGCATCGCGGAAGCGCTTTATCCTGCGCTCGGCGTGCCGTGGTGGATTTGGCTTGGCCTGCTTGTGCTGGTGCTGGCTGGCATTAGCCGCTTTATGTGGTTTCTGGTGCTCTTCACCGGCTACTGGGTGGTGTTCTGGCAGCAATATATCAGTTTGCCCGGCTATATTCACGGCTATATCAACCCAAATGCTGACGTGGAGATGATCCTGATCACCGACGGCCTGACCGTGATCTGTCTGACGCTGGCGGTGAATTTCCTCACCCGCAAGATTCCGGCGTTTCAGGCCGTGATTCTAGGTACGGTGATCACTTCGGTCGCGTGGTTGATTCTCGCTTTGGAGCCGACGGTTTGGGGCGCGGTGTTTTCGCTGTTCGTGCTGGCGCTGGGAGAAATCATTCAGGCTCCGCGCTATTACGAATACATTTCACGGCTCGCGCCGGCCGAAGAGCAGGGCACTTACATGGGCTTTGCCTTTTTACCGATTGGCATCGGCTCGCTCATTGGAGGATGGTTCGGCGGAATGGTTGTTCATCACTTCGGAGAAGTTGCGCATCAACCCGAGCGCATCTGGTGGAGCGTGACGGCGGTTGGCTTGGCGACGGCGGCGCTGCTCTGGATTTATGACAAGATGGTAAGCGTCTTCAATCCCTCCGCAAAATAATCGAAAGATGTCCGATCGTAAAATCACACCGGAATCGATCGCAAATCACATCCGGCGCGTGCTGAAGGATGGCGGCTCGGCGCCGCATTCCGAAGATGTACAACGTTTTTTCAAGGAAGTCATGAAGTCGCGCGGATGGCGCACCGCGGAGCTGAGAAAATTTGCCGTGCGCTTCCGGCGCGGCATCGTGCGCGAACGCGGAATGGATTTCCTGGTGCAGGTGGCCGATGAACTTTTCTCGGGTGAGATTCTCGAAGAAAAGGCGACGGCGGTTTTTCTGCTCGAAGGGCAGACGGGCAAATTTGGCGACGCGGAGTTCGAACTGTTTGCCTCCTGGCTCGATCGCGTCACGAATTGGTCCGATCACGATGGGCTGGTGCATTACCTGCTGTCTCCGATGGTGGCCGCCGATCCCGGCCGTTGCCGGCAAGTTTTCCGCTGGGCCAAATCCCCGAGCCGCTGGCGGAGACGAGCGGCGTGCGTGGCGCTGATTCGCGCGGCACGCGAGCGGCGGTTGTTTGCGCAAATCACCCGGCTATCCGATCAATTGCTGCGCAGCAAAGACGAGGACGACATGGTGCAGAAAGGGCTGGGATGGTTACTGCGTGAGACGGCGAAGGCTGACCCCGAACGCACTCTGCCTTATCTGATGAAGATCCGGAAGAAGGCGCCGCGGTTGGTGTTGCGCACCGCTTGTGAAAAGCTGAGTGTTGCAAAACGAAGACGAGTTCTCGGCTGAGAGTCTCCTTTGTGAAACCCTGTGAACCCCGGTAGTCAAGAATTTCAAAAGCATAACGACGGGGACACATAGTACACAGGGAACCCGATCAGGCCGCCAGAATTTTGTCGCGCAAGCCGCCGTAGCTGAAAGTTCTCACCAGTTCTTTGGCGTAGAAATCGTGCGGGAAGCCCATTTCAATGGCGCTCGCCTTATCGAGAGCTCCGATCTGCTCCGCAGTCAATTCCAACTCGAGACTTGCGAGGTTGTCCTCCAGTTGCGAGATGCGGCGTGCGCCTATGATGGGAATGACGGGAATGTCGCGATAACGCAGCCACGCCAGAGCGACCTGTGCGAGCGAGCGGCCGACTTGCTTGCTTATTTTTTCCAACGCGGCGACAATCCGGTCCGGTCCCTCGCCGGTGCGGCGGAAGTTCTTGCCCATCTCGGTTGTGAGCCTGCTATCTTTCGCGTCTCCTGAATGGTATTTGCCGCTCAGTAAACCGCCGGCGAGCGGCGACCACGCGACCAATCCCATTTTGAAGGCCTTTGCCATGGGGATGAGTTCGCGCTCAACCGTTCGTTCAAGCAGCGAATATTCAATTTGCAGGCCGATGAATTGCGTCCAGCCGCGCAATTCGGCCAGCGTGTTGGCTTGCGCGATCCACCATGCGGGCGCGTCGGAGATGCCGATGTAGAGGACTTTGCCTTGACTCACCAGATCGTCGAATGCGCGCATCACCTCCTCGACCGGAGTGAGCTGATCCCAGATATGCATCCAATAGAGGTCGATGTAATCGGTTTTCAGGCGGCGCAGGGAAGCTTCGATCGCCTGCACCATGCTCTTGCGATGGTTGCCGGCCGCGTTGGGATCGTTCCCCGGCGCCGCGTTTGTGTATTTGGTCGCGAGAACGACCGATTGTCGATGCTCGCGCATGAATTCGCCAATGAGGGTTTCGCTGGTTCCATTGGTGTAGAGGTTGGCCGTATCGATAAAATTTCCGCCGGCAGTGCGGTAGGCATCATAAATTTTGCGCGCTTCGTCCTTTGCCGTTCCCCATCCCCAGTCTTCTCCGAAGGTCATGGTTCCAAGTGAAATCTCGGAAACGCGCAGGCCGCTATTTCCAAACAGGCGATATTTCATTTGCCTTCACCTCATGATTTTCATGATTGCACTCTCTTGGATTCTCGTCTCAGGTGTGACGATTCAGAAGCTTCGGCCCGAGCCGTGAGGCGCAGGTCCTAGGTGACAGGTCTCAGGTCTCAGGGTATTAGGTCTTAACTCTTCGCACCGTGATGGTTCTTCTGAGAAGCTAAAACCCTAAGACCTGGGACTAAGACCCTGACACCTGCTCTTCACAGACCTTCTTTTTCTAGATACTTTTCCACTTCAAGCGCGGCCATGCAGCCCGAACCTGCGGCGGTAATAGCTTGGCGATAGCGGCGGTCTTGCACGTCTCCGCAGGCAAATACGCCGGGCACTTTGGTGTGGACGTTTTTGTGCGTGACCAGATAGCCATCGGCATCGGTTTCGAGCTGACCTTCGAAAATCTTCGTGTTGGGGATGTGGCCAATTCCAAGAAACATTGCGCTGGTGGGAAATTCCCAACTTTCTCCGGTCTTCAAGTTGCGCAGACGCAGCGCGGTGACTTCCTTCTTGCTCACATCGAGAACGTCGTCGACGACGGTATTGGTTAGAAACTCGATCTTTGGATTGGCGCGGGCACGATCGAGCATGATTTTCGAGGCGCGAAATTGCTCGCGACGATGAATGAGCGTGACCTTGCTCGCGAAGCGCGTCAGGAACGTCGCTTCTTCCATCGCCGAGTCGCCGCCGCCGATCACAGCGATTTCCTTGCCGGAGAAAAAGAACCCGTCGCACGTGGCGCATGAAGAAACGCCGTGGCCAATCAGCGCATGTTCGCTCGGCAGGCCAAGCCAGCGCGCCGAGGCGCCGCTCGCGATAATCAGCGTACGCGTCGGAATGGTTTCTTTACCGACGGTTATTTCGAATGGCTGCCGACTCAAATCGGCTTTGACGACGTGACCGATGCGATAGTCAACGCCAAAGCGCGCCGCCTGCTTGCGCATGTTTTCGATCAGTTCCGGTCCCTGAATGCCGTCGGGAAAGCCGGGGAAATTTTCGACCAGGGTCGTCATCGATAACTGGCCGCCTGGCTCATGACCCTCAAGCACCAAGGGCTTGAGATTGGCGCGGGCCGTATAAAGAGCCGCAGTGTGACCGGCGCATCCCGAGCCCATGATCACGACATTGCGAATATCCATAGAAAGTGGAAAGTGCTACTAGATAGATTCGACAAAACAGATTTCGCTTCAGCCCGCCGCTAGGGTGCCGGTAATTCTGCCAAAGCCCCGTAATTCCGCGCGACTGAACGGGGGAGACGCCCACTAGCGGTTCTTCTTGCCGCTCGCAGATGCTTTGGCGGACGTTCCCACGCCCAGTCGCGCCAGTTCCTGCGGCACCATCTTGCGCACGCCTAACGCATCGCGATAACGTTCCATAATCGAAGAGGCGGCGTGGAAGATCGGTTCATACGCGGTCTGATCCGTTGCCGGACTTCCTTCTTCCCCCGAACATCGAGCCAGAGCCACCGACGACTTGCCAAAGCGCTCCAGTTTGACGCGCGCCACCGGCGTGTTACTCGATAACATGGCGGCAGCGGAGGTAACCGCAGAAGCGCTATCCTCGATCGAAACCTGCATCAGATCTTTCGGATCGCGCACGCGCAGCACGAGCGTCTCCACCATATTCTTGGAATCTACGCTGAAAGAATACTGGACATTGCTGAACGGGCTCCCATCAGGGAACTCGCGGCGAACTCTGACCCAGTCGGCCGCAGAGACCGCACCCGTCGGCAAGGATTCCATGCCGGGGATGGGCGTGTTCGGATCGAGGAGGGAATGTCCGCGAGCCACTTCGTAATCCCCGCCGAAAACGGGCTTCGCCGGTATCTTGTCGAGCGCCGAGGATAATTCTTTCTGCTCATCCGCCGACGGCGCGCACACGTTGAGAACGTTCACTTTCACCTGCGGTTGCTGCCGAGGGTTGGTTGCAGGTTGCTGGGCGGACGCTGCAGCAGCCATTCCAATGCTTGCCGTCAAGATCAGAAGTTTGCGAGGGAACACAGCGAAATTGTATCAGGGGAGTGCGGAGGTCAGAGGTTTAAGGCCAGATTCAGAGGTAAAAAACCGGTGAGTGGAGGCGTTAGTTCGACCAGCATTACCCTCTGCAATCTGGTTCCGACTTCTGCACTCCTAGTCGGCCGCCCCCGACTCCGCTTCACTAGCACCATGCCGGCGCAACAATTGCGGCAGATTCTGAGAAAATGCCGACCGCGGCAATACCATGTCGCAACCCGCTTCGTGTGCTTTCTGTTTCAGGTCGCCCTGCACATGCGAGAGAAACCCGATGATCGACGTCCCCTTCTTCAACTTGTTCTTCAGTTTCGGGATGAGCGACAACGGTTTGGCGTTGGCATTGTTCAAGTCGAAGATGATAAGCGAAGGTTTCTCTTCGCCGTTGTTTTTCATCCGCTCGGCCAGTTCCTTCTCGTTCTTCACGAACTCCACTTTCACGTTCATTTTGAGGCCGGTAGCCTGAATCTTGCTCAGGAAGAACAGGTCCTCGACAAAGGCGAATACGCGCGAGGCAGCATCTTCGCGTGGAGCCGGCAGAGGCTCCGGATCCGCGACAGGGTACGACGCGGCAAAACCTGGACGGCGCGGTCCCTTGTTGCCATTGTCGCCTCCAAGCGTGGCGCGATAGCTATGATCCATGGGAGCGGTGAAAATACCCATGCTTTCCTGCCGCTGTCGGCCCATGCCGCCCGCGCCGCTTCGTCTTGCGGGACGCCGCCCACGGCGCCGTTTGTGTTTTCCTCCTCCGGCGGAGGAATGTCCGGGTCCTGCATTCATAGTTTCTCTCGTGTTAATCCTTAGAAGTTAAATCCCTGAAGTTAGTCCTCAGCCTGGATCGCATGCCGACTGTTTCGTCTACCCTGGCCCGTCGGAGTGTGCAACGCGTAACCGCAATGCGTGACCCACGCACGCGTGCAATATGCGTGGCTGCTATAAATCGGCTACCGGCAGACCAACACCCCACATCGGCTGGATGCTATTCGAGAACGATGCTCAAGCTATCGATGTCTAAACTGTCGTTGTTCAAACTAGGCGCCTGGAGTTTACTTGGCGCACGGCCAGCCTGGAAGCATGGCCATCGGGAACAAGTTGATGTTACCCGCGAAAGCGCCAGATGCGCAAGTGGGCACCGCTTAAATTTTCCACAAGCGCATTACCAAAGTGGGTCGCGAACTCAACTCGCGAAGCGAAGCGCGAAAAACGAATTTTGAACCCTTAGTCGCAGTTGCAGTTCGGGGTGAAGTTCCGCCACGCTTCCGCCGATGTAAAAACCGTGCAACCTGCGCCTGCCAAGAAAAATACCTCTGCGAACACGTTGTCTTTAGCCGGGCAGCGCTTCGTCGCCCGCCAGCCAATTCTTGACCGGTCACTGAATGTGTTCGGATACGAACTTCTCTTCCGTAACGGTTTTGAAGATTACTTCAACGCTGATCCGGAACTTGCGGCCCGCTCAACGCTGGATACGTCGTTACTTCTGGGTATCAACACGCTCTGCGCGAAACGGCTCGCCTTTGTGAACTGCACGCGGGAGGTGCTTTTCAAAGACTTGATTACGTTGCTTCCGCCCAACCAGGCGGTGGCTGAGATTCTGGAGACGGTTGAACCCGAAGATCGGGTGATCGCAGCGTGCAAGCGGTTGAAGTCGGCTGGGTATCTCATCGCCCTGGATGACTTCGCCCCTAATGATCCGCGCATCCCACTCTGCGAGTTCGCCGACATCGTAAAAATCGATATCCGGGCCACCAGACCGGAGGAACGGGTTGGCCTGATACGGCGATTCGGATCCGCAAAGTGTAAGATGTTGGCGGAAAAGCTGGAAACGCCCCAGGAGTTTCAGCAAGCCCGGGAAATGGGGTTCGTTTACTTCCAGGGGTATTTCTTCTGCCGCCCCGAAATCGTCATCGGCCGCGAAGTTCCCGCCAGCCGCCTGCATTACGTACGTCTGCTCGAAATGGTTTCGCGACCGGAACTGGACATGCGCGAAATCGAAAAGCTGCTCAAGCAGGAAGCCTCGATCTCCTACCGCTTGCTCCGCTATCTGAATTCCCCGCTCTTTGGATTTGGCCTCGAAATCAAATCCATCCGCCATGCCATCGCCATTCTGGGAGAACGGGAACTGCGGCGCTGGGTCCGCCTCGTGATTACGGTGAGCGCGGCCGAGCAGAAGTGCAGTGAATTGGTTTTGATGGCCCTGGCGCGCGCCCGCTTTTGCGAACTGATCTCCAGGCGAATGCCGTCTGACAGCGATTTGTTTCTGATGGGGCTGCTCTCGCTGATGGACGCCCTTCTCGAGGTCAAGATGGATGTTCTTCTCGAACAACTGCCCGTGGAGCACGATGTGAAAGCGGTGCTGCTCGGCCAGAAAAGCAACCTTCGTCCATTGTATCAGCTCATGCTTGCGCAGGAGTCGGGGGAGTGGTCACAATCGAGCGAACTCGCCAAACAGTTGCAGTTGCCCGATGAAAACGTCGCCTCGGCGTGGTTTCAATCTCTGCAGTGGGCGCAGGAAGCGACCGGCGGCAAGTGAATCTGCCATTACTCTATGGCGCTTCAATCAACTCCATCTTTCCATCCCGCGTGCGGTGCAGCACCATCAAGACGCCTTGAGGATCGCGAAAAACGAAAACATCCTTGTCGCGAAAATGCGCCTCTTTGATCGCTTCCTCAAGCGTCATCGGGCGAAGAGCGACCGAGTCCCTGGCATGAACCAGATGTACTTCGGTGGTGCGCGCCACCGACGGAAATCTGTGAACGAGAACGGAGACCGTAGTACTGTCGGGCAGCCCGAGCGCCGCTCCCAGGTTTTCAGCCAGCGACTGGCCGTCAAATTTCTTGCCTGCCTTGCGCTTTTTGCTCAGCCATTTCGTTTTATACTTGAGCGCCTGCTTCTGTAGATGATCGAGCGCCTCATTGACCGCCGACATCATATCCATGGTCTGCGCAAGTCCTACAATCGGACCGTTCGGCGGATTGATCGTGATCTCCGCCTTGTGGCGTCGCTTTTCGACAGCGAGAATGACTTTCGTTTCAAAGCGATCGCCTAGAATTCTGCGGATCTTATTAAGGCCGGTTTCAACTTCCTTGCGGATGGCAGGAGTGAGTTCGTATTTCCTCGCGGTGTATTCCACGTTCATCAGAACACCTCAAGTTTCAAGGTTTCAGAGTTTCAAGGAGAGATCGACACTCGCGGTTTACATTGAAACTTTGAAACCTTGAAACCTTATTTTTTTACCCTTCTCTGGTGCGTGCTCGGAATCTTCATATCCTCGCGATATTTTGCTACGGTGCGGCGAGTGACTTGGATGCCTTGCGACTGCAGGATGCGGGTGATCTGTTCGTCGGTAAGCGGGCGGGTCGGATCTTCTTCCTCAATCAGTTTTTTGACACGGCGTTTCAGAATCAGCAGCGAGGTGCCGCCGCCTTCGGGTCCCTGCACGCTTTCTGAAAAGAAATAGCGCAATTCGAACACGCCCTGTGGCGTGTGGACATATTTATTGGCGACCGCGCGGCTCACAGTCGAGGGATGCACACCGATTTCCTCCGCCACTTCCTTGATCATCATCGGCTTAAGTTGATCGATGCCGCGCTCGAGAAAATCCTGCTGGCGCGCCACGATCGAATAGCAGACTTTGGTGATCGTCTGCTTGCGCTGTTCGATGTTCTTGATGAGCTGAATGGCGGACTTATAACGATCTTTCACATAGTTCCGCGTGTCGCGGTCATTGCCGTCGCGACTCAACAGGCGCTTGTAGGCGGGATTTAAGCGCAACTGCGGCATGTCTTCGTCGTTCATGATGACCAGCCACTCGTCGCCATGCTTCACAAAAGCGACATCGGGCTCAATCAGCCGCGGCGGAACTTTGTTGTAGCGCAGGCCAGGGCGGGGATCAAGTGTCCGGACATAATCGAGCGCCGTCTGCACCGCTTCGACCGGACGACCGATGGCGCGGGCAATTTCCTTGAACTGTTTCAGCGTCACCGCTTTCAAATGCTGATCGACAACCGCAATCGCATCTTTGACAACCTGCTCGGTCTGCGCGCCTCCGTTTCTATGCAGGTGCAGTTGCTGCAGATGGTAGCGCAATTGATAGAGGAGGCATTCGCGCAGATCGCGGCAGGCGATACCCTGCGGATCGAATTGACGCACCGCTTCCAGCGCCTGATGCAGATCGGCGAGGCTGAAGTTCACATCCGGAATTCGGGCTGGCGCTGCGGCTGCACCCGTGGCGCTCTCAGGGTTCGCTGCGCTGGGTCTAGCGACGTTGGGCGTGTGAGCTTCGGACGTCTGAACTTCGCCCGTATGAAACTGGCCTGCCGAAACCCCATTTGTTGGAACCTGCATTGCCGGAATCTGGGTCCCCGACATCCCGATTGCCGGGATCTCAGCTGTCTCGGTTGGAACGCTGGGTTGAAGGTCGGCTTGAACGTCCTCTGGAATGCCGGTCGAAATCTCGTGCGCCGCATGCGGGGCAACGAAAGAATCGGTTACAACTCGACCGGCCGTCAACGAGGAATAGCCGGCGTCGGAAGTTTCACCCTCGGCATCGTCGGCAACCACAAGCCCCAGCGCCTCAGCTTCGCCGACGATCTTCGCCGCCGTTTCAACATCCGCGTCAGGAGTGGCGATTGGGGCGATGCCCAGGAGTTCTTCGTCGCTGGCAATCAGGTAGCCCTCTTCGTTCAGATTGCCAATAATGAGTTCAGCCGCCTGGCGCACTGGCGGCCGCACTGAAATCGCTCCCAGTTGCCAAAGCAGGTGGTCCGTCAAATTCCCCGGTTTCGACAGGAAGTTTTCGAACGAAGGCTTCTCGATCTCTTCCATTTCTCCGGAGCTGCGATAACCGGGATCGAGATAATCCTGGAAAAACGAGCCAAAATCGATCTCCTCGAACGGATCCTTTTTCTCATCCGCTATGGTCGGGGGGCCTTCTTCGGGCGTCGTGACCTTGGCGGCTATTCGGTCCCGCTCTTCCTCCTGGCGTCCAACATCGTCGAGCAGCGGGACGGCGTCTTCCAGTTCTTCGAGCACCGGATTCTCGACCATCTCGGCATTGATCATGTCTTTGAGCTCGAGCTTGTTGAGCGCGAGCACCGAGACCATTTGCACGAGGCCCGGCGTCAGAATCTGCCGCTGCGACAACTTGACGTTCAGCTTGTGTTGAAGAAGAACCATTTCTTACGGATCAGGTTTCAAAGTTTCAGGGGTTGCAAGGTTTCAATGTCCAAAGTTTCAAGCTTTCAAAGTTTCGGTGTTCTGCTCCTCGAAACCTTGAAACTCCGAAACTTTAAAACTTTGTAACCTTGAAACTTGCCTTCCCTAACTTCTCATGCCACGCCATCTTACGGCTCGGCACGAAGGTGCAATCCCTCTACCTTTTGGTAACCAAAAACTAGTTCCTAATTCCCAGGGACCCGTTCCCAGCGCTCAGAAGGCGGCTTACGAGCTTTCCGACTGAGCACCGGGGACTGAGAAAAACCGTTCTTTCACACGAGCGAGAAACTCTCGCCCAGATAAACCCGACGTACCTCCGGGTCACTTCCCAGTTCCTCCGGCGTTCCGGCGCGGAAGATTCGTCCGTCATTGATGATGTAGGCGCGATCCGTGACTGACAAGGTTTCGCGCACGTTGTGGTCGGTAATCAGAATACCGATCCCGCTGGCCCGCAGATCGGAAATGATCTTCTGCAGATCGAGAACAGCGATCGGGTCTATGCCCGAAAACGGCTCGTCGAGCAAAATGAACGTTGGATTGATGCAGAGCGAGCGAGCGATTTCAACCCTCCGCCGCTCGCCGCCTGAGAGTGCGTAGCCGCGATTTTGGCGTATGTGCTCCAGGCCAAGCTGATCAATCAGCTTTTCCGCCTTTTCCCGGCGTTCATGCCAGGAAATCGGTTGCACTTCGAGCACGGCTAGGATGTTCTCCTCTACCGTTAGTTTCCTGAACACTGAGGCTTCCTGCGGCAGGTAGCTGATGCCGTACTGCCGTGCCCGTAAGTACATGGGAACGTTGGTGATATCTTCGTCGTCGTAGAGAACGCGGCCGGTGTCGGGAGGGATCAATCCGACGATGGCATAAAAAGAGGTTGTTTTTCCGGCACCGTTGGGCCCGAGAAGACCCACGACCTCGCCCTGGGTAACCTGAAGGCTTACTCCGCTGACAACGCGTCGGCGACGGTACGATTTGCCGATTTCGTCGGTTGCCAGCGTGTGCATTTACCGTGCCACTTGGGTCCGGGTGACCGCAGGGGACTTTTCCCTTCCTTCCACGAGCACCCTATCATCGTGTCTGTAGAAAGTCAACGAATCGCCCGTGGTTTTGCCGCGTTCGGCATCAAAAATGCTGGGAAGTGTGCCCGACGAGCCGCCGGTGAGCACAAACTTATCGTCCGCCGACGTGTAGAGCAAGTGTTGCCCGGTCGCATGACGGGTCGGCTGCGTAATCACAACCTGGTCTTCGGCGATGATCCGGTCTACTTGCCCCGGCGTTGCTGGGTTCGTTCCGGCTTTCGATTGACTTCGCGGCAGCAAAAATACTGTCATCCTCTGCGCCGTCATCGTTGCGTCGATTTCTGTAGCCGTAACTCCGCCATCGAAGAGGGCTTTTCGTTCCGGGTCGGAGTAGTGGAGACGCGCCGAGGTGATGTTGATCGGTGTCACCTTCCCCGCCTTGTCAACCTGAACCAGCACGGTTGAAACCGGCTGGTCAAGAGTTTGGGCGGGAGCGGAGTTTTGCCCCGCGCGGTTGGAGCCGAGTCCCATCGTTGCACTGGTCTCGCCCGGAGAGGCACCGTTTGCAGATAAGCCATGAGCGAACAGAGAACGCCGGTCTCGGTCGAATTCCAGCGTGGGAGCGACCACTACATTCGCGTCCTGCCACAAATGCGCGTCGCCGGTATACACCGCAATTCCCGAGGAACGATGCGCCGTCATGCTGTGGCTGGTGACATGGATCGGGTCGGAAGAAGCAAGCATGGCGCCATCCGGCTGCGCCTTCAGATCGGAGTACGTGCTTTTGACATTGCCCTCGGCAATGGCATCGCCAGTCACGCGGTTCATCGTGAGTGTTTCGGCCGTGGTCGTCATATTGCCGTCGACTGCCCGAGGCGACCCAGTCAGCACGATAAGTTGGTCGGAGGTTGTATACTCTCCGCGCTGGGCCCAAGCCTTCTGCGCGCCACCGACGTAGACAAACTGACCGGTCTGGGTAATCGAGCGAACGCCGCCCTCGGGCAAAAAGACAACATCAAGCATTCGGCTGGTAGAAACGCGCTGCGGCTGTGCCTTGGCGGATCCGGCCTTGCCGGCGTCGATCAGGCTGCTCACGATCTTTGCGTTGGGTTCTCCGTGCAGCGTGTCCAGGCGATTCTTATCGGTGAATGTTGCCGTAAATTTGGCGGAGGTAACCACCGTCTTTTGGTTCGCATCCGGCTGCGTGATCACGATCTGCGGTGGTCCAGTGGTTTCAGCGCTTTCCAGCAGCCGCCCGTCTTTCACAATGAAGTCCATCACTGGCGCGGTCATCTCGACGTCCTGATTGGTTGTCTTCGGCGCTATCGCTGGCCGTGCAGCGCCCGACGCCGGAGTTGCACTGGCTGCAGTGGAAGCGCCAGCAGCTGGTATGGCTGAAGATGAAATGGCGGAAGATGGCGGCTGCGGTGTGGCCGCTGCGACTGCTCCGCGCTGACTGTTCTTTTGCGTCAGGCGCACGCCATCTTCAGCGTGAATCGTTTGCAGAAGCTGTTGTCCGGCAGAGTTGTTGATGAAGTAAAGCGTCGCCTTTCCCGCTGTGGCTTCCGAGGGTTCTGCCTTCGGATTTTGCGCCTGTTGCTCCTGGGCTCCTTCCGAAGTAAGCCGGACATCGCCGGTGAGAATCGCCTTGGTAAGCAAGCTCCGCGATCCAGTCAGAAAGAATTCCGCGCGGTCGGAACGAGCACGTGTCCTTGGACTGGGATTCGTTGAACCAGAGGTGTTTGAACTGGAGATCGTTGAACTGGCGATCGAACTCGAAGGATTAGAGCCGGACATCCTTGCTTGCGATGGCGACTGGCCAAGACTCTCACTCTCCACATCGCCCTCGGCGAGAATGCGGTCCACTGTGTCGTCGTCACGAAGAAAGAATGTTGCCTGGTCGGAGCGCGCTTCCTGCTCCGTACGGGTCATGTGCACGTCGGTGAGAAAAACCTGGTGGGGTTGCTTGGTGATTACGCCATGATCGGCATTCAGATGAATCGGCTGCGGCCTGTTCACCGTCATTTCAACGGCCGACCGGAGGGTCATGGTGCCCGTCTTGGCTATGTATTCGAGACCCACTGCTGACCCGGAGGCTTGCGGCGTCTGGAAAACGACTTTGCCGGTGGCAGAGGCGTCGCCGGTATTCTTGTTGAACACGAGCCCGTTGGTTTCGAGATGGATCGGGTTACGGGTTGGCTCCGGCGCAAATTGATCGGAGCGCCGCGGACCCTCAGGATTGGCTTGCAAATCGATCAGCACCTTGCCCTTCGCGCTCACATTGCCCGATTCGGGATCGAACTCGAAGTCATCTCCGGCGATGCGGTCAAAGCGGCTGGCGTCCTTGCCGTAAATAACGATCTTGACGTTGTGCAAGTCCGCCCGTGCTCCCTCCTTGAACTGCACCGCTTTGGAAGCGCTCACGGTAAACTGCGTGCGCCCCTCGACGGATTTGGAAATGGAGAATCCGTCCGCGGTTTGCTGAATATTCACGCCGAGCTTGGCAGGAATGGTGTGGACAATCTGGCGCAGCCTCCATTGTGCATAGAAGTACATGCCCGCGACAATCGCAATCATTAGAATTGCGCCCAGTGCGAACCAGCGGCGCAGACGTGAAACTGAAGAGGCCATTTGAAGTTAGTGTAACGCGGGCGAGGCAGTTCCCAGTTCGCAGTGAAACCCTTCGAAACTTGGAGGTTTTACTGAGAACTGACAACTGACAACTGACAACTGATAACTGATAACTGAAAACTACAATCTCCGCACCAGCGTCCCGGCGAGCAAATCGTGCAATCCCTGCTTGCGTTCGGTGAATGCGACCATAATGTAGCCGATGCCCAGAATCATCGCCGAGAGCCACTTGGCAAAATGCCTTCCCGTCGCCTGGCCGAATGAGATTCGATTGCCATTGAGGTCGGTAACTTTCATTCCGAAGATCATTTTCCCGATCGTCGCCTGGTAAGCCGAGCTTTCCATGAATGCTTCATACAGCCAGGAACCAAACAGCAATGCGACGAACGTAGCGCCGCCGCCTAAAATCGCCAGGGCAAGAGGATGGACGCCACTCATGACGCCCGCCAGACCGATACCACCGAAAATGGCATGAAGCGGGGAGACGACCACGCGCAGGATGATGGCGTCAATAAGGGCCGCAACCACGCGAATCCAGAAGCCCCCATAGGCAATTCCCACCGCCGGCGCAACCGGATACGCGGGAGCAGCAGTTGCATAGGAGTATGCCGGAGTTGGCGCTGGCGGCATGGGCGGTGTGCCGGCCGGCGCCGGGTTCATAGGTGCTCCGCAGCGGCTGCAAAACTGAGCTTCAGCGGCATTCGGCGTGCCGCATTTGTTGCAGAAAATAGTTCCATTCATGCCCCGGCACTATAAAGTCGGATCGGTTACTTGTCAAAGACTGATTCAGCAAAAGAAGAGACGCGGGTGAAGGCGCTACAATCACCGTGCTCGCCTTAGATCCCGCAGGGTCAGCTCCAGTCCTCCGAACTCGGGATGGTCGTTCATACCGAGCGAATAGGCGATGTCGATGCGGTCGCCGGCCAGCAACTGCAACCGGTCGCAGCATTCCTTCAGAGACCAGCCCATCGCCTGGAATGCAATGTTGTTGCGCCAAGACGATTGCGATTGTGAGAATGGGGCTTGTGTGATGGCGGGGCTTGGCCCTGCCATGACGGGGTAGAGCCCCGTCACCACACTGCTGTCGAGATGGCAGCGTGGAGTGAAGTCTTGCGCTCCGGTGGATGCGCCATTAACGGCTGCTGTCACTCGAAGCCGAACATGCTTGTCTTTTACCGTTTGCGGAGGCGCCATCAGCCGCACTGCTCGCGCGGCGAAGACCGGTTCGGGGTTTTCCATCCCAAAAGGCTCCAGCAAGACGAGCGCTTGATGAAGTTCAGGAGTTACCTCTCCCAGCGGCAACTCCCGATCGAACTCAAGCTGCGGCTCGAAGTCATCGAGGGTAAGCCGAGAGCGCGCATATCCTTCCAAATGTTCGCGCAGTTTCTCCACATTCGCCGCTGGCATGGCAAACCCGACTGCGTGCGCGTGTCCGCCGTAGCGTGAAAACAGTTCATGGCAGGATTCGATGGCGTGCAAGAGGTGAAACGCGGAAATCGACCGTCCCGAGCCGTATGCCTGGTCGCCTTCGCGCGAAATTACAACCGTCGGTCGCCCGTGACGATCTACGACACGCGACGCGGTGATGCCAATGACCCCGCGGTGCCAGCCGTCGCCATCCAACACCATGCAATAGGCGTCGCGCAGCCCGGGTTCTTCGTCGAGCCGGCGCTCAATGCTCTCCATGATGCGCCGCTCTTCGTCCTGGCGTTCGGCGTTCAGTTGATCGAGACGGCCGGCGATCTTGCGGGCGCGATCCATATCTTTTTCCTGGAAGAGATCGACCACATCGCGAGCCACATCCATGCGTCCGGCGGCATTCAATCGAGGCGCGATGCGAAACGCGACTTCGGTCGCGGTCAGCGCCCGCCCATCGCCAAGTTTCGCAACTTCAAGCAACGTCTTTAACCCGACGTTTACCGGGCGGCGCAATCCCTCCAATCCCAGTTTCGCGAATACCCGATTCTCGCCGAGCAATGGAACGGAGTCCGCGATGGTCGCGATCGCCACTACTTTCATGAATGACATCAACAGTCGCGACAGATCCTTAGCATCCAGACGCCGCTGCATCAATCCCTGCGCCAGTTTGAAGGCCACGCCCGCGCCGCACAGATATTTGCAGGGATAATCGCATCCCGCCTGGTTTGGGTTCACCACGGCCAGCGCCCGCGGAACGCCGTCGGTTCCCGGCAAGTGATGGTCGGTGACGATGAGATCGACTCCACTACGCCGTGCGGCGTCGGCGGCGGTGAATGCCCGGATTCCGCTATCCACGCTGATAATCAGGCGCACGCCCTCAGCCGCAGCACGCTCGATGACATCGTCGCGCAGGTCATAGCCCTCGCGAATGCGATGCGGCACATGAAAATCAGCGGCCCCGCCGCACAGTTCAATGGCCGTCTTGAGGATGACGATCGCCGTCGTGCCGTCGACGTCGTAGTCGCCATAAATCAGAATCTTCTCTTTGCGCTCAAGAGCTGCTTCCAGACGATCCAGAGCCGATTTCATCCCGCTCATCAGCAGCGGATCGTGCAGATCGCCAAGTGCCGGGGCGAGAAAACGGGCCGCCAATTCGGGCTCATCGATCCCGCGGCCGACCAGAAGGTCGGCTAATACCGGCAAAGCCGCAGAGGGAATTTTCGATTTGGAGTCGAGCAGGGCCGCTTCCAGCATCCGCGCTTTAGCAACATCAGTCGGATTGGAGATCCATCGCATGGGCAGAACCATCGCATCAGAAGAACCAGAGTAGCAGCCCCGCAACTTGGGCAGAAGGTCTTATGGTCAGGTCTCAGGTCCTAGGTGTCAGGTCTCAGGAAAACCGTCATGAGAAGTGGAAGCTGTTGTTATTTCTCTGCGACCTAGACCTGAGACCTGACTCACGAACTTCGCGGCATTGCCGATTGAAATAGAGCGGGGGAAATGTGATGACTTCGGCAACCGGCACATCCAAAGCGGCGACAATGCCGGAACTTCGGTGGGATCCGAACAGCGTTCCTCCGTTTCCTGCGATCGCTTTGAAGGCGCTAAAGCTTATGGCGGGTACAGACACATCCTTATTGGAACTCTGTAATCTGATCCGCGCCGATCCGGCATTCTCGATGGCGGTTCTCACCATCGCCAATTCTCCGTTGGTTGCGTTTTCCAAGAATGTCACCAGCGTTTTGCAAGCTTCGATGCTGCTCGGCTTCCAGCGGCTCAGGAGCGTGGTCATCACGGTTGGTCTCAAAGCGTATCTCAAAGACTCTTTCACGCCAGTCACACGTTCGTGCTGGCGTCATAGCGTAGCCTGCGCGATCATCGCCGAGCGCAGTGCGAACTGGAGCCGGCTCGACAAGGAGTTCGCTTACACCGCAGGCATTCTCCACGACATCGGCAGAATTGCTCTGGCCACGGTTATGCCGGAAGCCTACGCCCGCGTGCTCGAGCGCGCTGCCGATCAGCCCCAGGATGCTCTTCCGATCGAAGGTGAGCTGTGCGGAATCGATCACTGCCAGGCTAGACGTTCACTGGTGGCCACCTGGAACTTGCCCGAGGCCTTCCTAGAAGTTACTGCTTCTCATCACGACCCTAACGCACAGTTTCCGGGCGCAGCTTCATTGCTTCGTCCCAGTTGTGTGTTAGCGGATGTACTGGGGTTTACGGTCGTTCCCTGGCGGTTTCTTCACAGCTACGCCGAAACTCTAGGCATGTTTCCCGAGCCGGCCCGAAAACGGTTTCCCCCAAGCGCCAAGGAATTGGCTGCGGAGATCGCGACCGAGATTAAGGTGATTGAATCCGCGTAGCGGATTCTGCGGCGTACCAGATTCTGGAGTAGCAGCCGGCGCAGATTCTAACGTTCCTCGTCTTGATCGGGTTCATCGATCATGAATCCGCCGCCATCATCGGCCAGCTCTCGCAGGTGTTGATAATTCGCGTACCATTCGGTACTGGCTTCAAAGACGAAGACGCACCCCTGGTACGCCCATCCGAGTTGAATGAAGCCGGTCTTGCCGATGTGAGTTTTCAGCCAGCGGCTTTCTTCCAGGTCTTCCTCGGTTCTGTATTCGCTTTCCGACAGAACCTGTGACAATCGGTCTAATTCGTCGCGATCGAGCGCCCAGGAATGCATGGTCAGGAACGGTGCGCCGGTCGACTTGGCCAGCTCTACAAAATCCTTCCAGCCGTCGGGGTTCTGCTCCGAGTCCCAGAGCACAGTGGGAACTTCTTCGCATTCGACATAGCCAAAGAAACGGCGCATGCCCAGGCCTTCAATGAAGGCCGTCATATCGTCTTTCATGCCGGTGAGGTCGTCGGTCTGTGGAGACATGGACTTTAATTATTGTAAGGCCTTAGAGCAGTCAGCCGCCACTACCGAGAAGGTATAGTCATTGGTCGTTTGTCGTCAGTCGTTCACCAAGTCCGTTCTGCAAAATGCTGCTTTCGACTCGTCGCTGCGAGCTATGATTGTCTGCGAACGACCAATGACCGACGATCAACGACCAGCGACTAACGGTAGTGGGTGCTTTTGAAAAGCACCCACTACCCGACTAACGACCGCCGACTAGCAACCGGCTCGCTTGTGTTAGACTTTCTTCTTACAAAAAGCGTAGATCATGCTCTTTTCCAAAGAATACGTGGGCTATCTGGCCCGCGAAGTTTCCAAAAAACTGGTTGCCAGCGGTCTGATTGAGACCAAAGCGATGCCCGCTCTGAATGAGAAGGTGCATGCTGCCCTGCTCGAAGAACTCGCGCTTGAAGACCGCATTAACGACGAAGTGCGCGTGATACTCGAAGCCTATTCCGAGGAAATGCAGAAGAGCGGCGCCAATTATCAGGAAATGTTCCGTAAAGTGAAGAGCGAGCTGGTGCGAAAATACAAAGCCGTTCTTTAGAGGAAGCCGGAGACAATGCTGCTGTGCGATTGACCCGCGACAAAGTCAACAAACTCGCCCATGTGGTCACCGATGCCGTTGCCGCCATGGACGAGGTCGAGTTCATCGAAGACCGCAACACCATCCGTCTCGAAGTCCGAAAGATCCTTGAAGAACTGCTCACCCAGGAAGCTCGCATCGACCAAGCCGCGCGGCAGAAAATCGACAGCCAGCGTCGCACCATCATCGAGGGTTCGGAGGAATGGTCGATTCTCTACCGCAAATACTACAACGACGAGGTAAAGAAGTTGGGCGTTTAAGCTCAAATGCCGTTCAGGTTGCCAGTTGGCTAGCACCCAGACTCAGAATTAACCGAAGAGTTGCGACATACCCTTCTCCGCCCTCGTCGCGTCATAGCCAACTGGCTACCGGCAACTGGGTACTGGCAACTGACTTCCCATGGATCGAATCGTCTTCGAATCCGTTAGCAAGATATTTCGCCATCGTCCCGCGCTGTTCAATTGGCTGGGGCGCGAACGGCGTGGCGAAACCCTCGCCTTGAAAAACATTTCTTTCTCGGCCCCGCCCGCCGAAGTCCTGGCGCTGCTCGGACCGAACGGCAGCGGAAAAACCACCGCTCTCAAGCTGATCTCGACGATGCTTCTTCCTGACGGCGGCGCAGTGTATGTGGGCGGATTCGATGCTCGGCGAGATGCGGACAAAGTCCGTCGGCAAGTGGGCATCGCGGTCGCGACCGAGCGCTCATTCTTTCCTCGTCTTTCGGCGCATGAGAACCTTGACTTCTTCGCCGCGCTCGATGAAGTCCCGCGCCGCGAGCGCAGGCAAAGAATCGAAGAAGTTCTTTGCGATACCGGTCTCGAAGAGCAAGCCGATACGCTGGTCATGAAGTTCTCGAGCGGCATGTACCAGCGACTGGGTATCGCCCGCGCGCTAGTCAAGCGCCCCAGCGTGCTTCTGCTGGACGAACCAACCCGCAGCCTGGATGCCGCCACAACGGCTCATTTCTGGGCCACCATCCGCGCGCTGGCGCGACAGGGAACGACGATTTTGCTCGCGACCCACAACTTCGCGGAAGTGGCGGCCGTGGCGGATCGCCTGCTTCTTTTGCGTCGCGGCGAATTGCTCGCCACGCGCGAGCTCGACGCTGGCGAGAACACCGAAGCCCTGCGCCTGTTTTATTTCCGCATGACTGGCGAGATCGATGAAGCAATTTGCAATTTGTAATTGGTAATTTGCAATCGGCAATTGGGTTGGGCCTTCGATGCGTGTGTCGTCTGGTCTTGAAATTACAAATTAGAAATTGCAAATTACAAATACAAATTACAAATGCCTTCCGCTCTTGACAAGCTCCTTGCCATCCTGCGTCGCGATCTTCTTACTTCCATCCGGCACCGCAGCGGTTTTGTTGTGACCCTGGTCGGCGTGTTCACCGAATTGGCGGCTTTCTATTTTCTCTCGCATGCTATCGGCTCCGGGTTTCGACCGGATGGCCTCGAATATTTCCCGTTTCTGCTGGTTGGCACCGGTGTCTACACCTTTTTTGTCGCCAGCGCGCAATCTTTTCTGAGCGCGGTGCAGGAAGCGCAGCAAACCGGAACGCTCGAGGTGCTGATGACCACTTCCACCGCCCCGGCTGAACTCGTCGTCCTGAGTGCCATTTCTGCCTTTGCCGGAAAATTGGTGAATCTGCTGATCTACCTTTTCGCCGGCGTGGCAGTGTTCCGCGCCTCAATTCACGCCAACATATTGTCCTGCGCGGCGGTATTGATTCTTTGTCTCGCCATCGCCCTGGCTCTCGGGATTTTCGCCGCCACGCTTCAGGTTGCTTTCCAGAAAGGCGCGACCCTGCTCTGGATGCTCGGTTCCGGACTGTGGTTCTTGAGTGGAACTTTGTTCCCCATACAGACCTTGCCCCGCACTCTTGAACTGCTGGCCCGCGCGGTGCCCCTCACCTACGCCATCGATGGAATGCGAGGAGCGCTCATCGAAGGCCGATCCATAGTCTCGCTGGCGCCGACGCTGGCTGTGCTTGCGGGGTTTGGCGTGGTGCTGCTGCCGCTTGCCTTGGCCGGCTTGTCGCTCAGCCTGCGTCGTGCACGGCAGAATGGAACGCTATCGTTTTATTGAGAATGTTGATTCGCCCTTGCGCTTGATGTCTCTTTCCGTTAGCGCGGGCGAAAGGCTTGTAGTAAACTGCCTTCACTCTTATCAAAACTGGGGGGAAAGTCGGCTGCTTTACCAGCTGCCTTGACATACTATGAACGACCACCGCGCCCCTGAAGAAAATCGGCGACAGCTGACGAACCTGGGTCTGACGAACCTAGCTAAGGGAAAAAGGCCCTACAAGAAGCCAGACTTTCGCTTCGAACGAGTCTTCGAAACGCAAGCGCTATCTTGCGGCAAAACCGTCGCCGACACCGGCTATCCCCAATGTCAGTTTTCCAGCAAGAGTTCCTGATGCCGGTGGGCGCTTTTAGCGCGGAGCACTTGCGTGGCAGCGCAGAACGCACCGCGTTGCTGGCCGAAGCGTTTCGCTGCTTTGACCGATTGTCCGGGAACATACGTCTGCGAGTTTACGGCGAAAGCATGCTCCCGGCCCTTTGGCCGGGCGACGTGGTCGAGATCGTAAGTTGCTTGCTCGGAGACATTCGGCCCGGGGACATCGTGCTCGCACGGCGCGACGGGCGGCTGTTTCTGCATCGCCTGATCGAAGCTAACAGAAACTGTTTCCTGCTGCGGGGCGATTCCATGCCAGCTTGCGACCCGGAGTATTCTGCCGAAGCGCTGATCGGACGGTTGACCGACCGACGGCGTACCAACGGACGATTGGGGATCAGAAATAACGCCAGCCTGGCCTCGCGTCTCAAAGTGGTGTGGTATCGCACGGCGGGGTTCTTATTGTGTCATTGTGGGATGGCGCGGCGTCTTGCCCTTAGACTTCACGCCCGAGGACGCCAATCATCGCTCGGCGAAGTTCCGAGCCCGGAACTTTTGTAATGCCTACACCTCGCAAGACTGCGTGCGTCGAGATCGGAGGGATTCCGATCGGGCTTTTGACTGACAGCGATCATTTTTTCAATTTGCTTTGCAAGCGCTACCACGGGTTCCTGAGTTCGTCGCGGCCCGAATTCGAGTTTGAGTTCGATCTGATTCCCGCCGGGCCGGCTTCCGATGAAGAGGCTCGCGTGCGCCGCGAGGGCGACGACTGGATATTGGAGCGTGGAGACTTCCATGTTCGCTGCGACCTGCGCCATGGACGGGGAGTTGTGCGGCAAAGCGCGAACCTGTATTCGCTCGATTCCGTCCTGCGCCTTGTCCATAGCCTGATTCTGGCCCAGCGCGGCGGATTTTTGCTGCACGCCGCCAGCGCAATTTGCCAACTCCCGGGCTCGAGCGTCAACGACCGAGCCTTTCTATTTTCGGGAGTGTCGGGTGCGGGCAAGACCACGATGACGCGGCTCGCACCCGAAGATGTCACCCTGCTGACCGATGAAATCTCCTATGTGCGCCCGAACGCCGGCAGCTACGCGGCGTTCGGAACTCCTTTTGCCGGAGAACTTGCCAAGCCGGGCGAAAACCGCTCGGCTCCTGTTGCCGCACTGTTTTTTTTGGAGAAGGGACTGGAAAACCGCGTCGAAGAATTGCCATCTGCGGAAGCGGTGCGCCGCCTGATGCGCAACATTCTGTTTTTCGCCGAAGATCAACGTCTGGTGGAAGCACTTTTTGCGACGGCTTGCGATTTCGTCGCCCGCATTCCTGTTCGCCGCCTGACGTTCTATCCCGATGGCAGAGTCTGGGACGAAATCCGCGAGTTCAACGAGGTGGCCGAACATGTCTGAAAATCCCATTTACGTTGCGCGCAACTCTGCGATCGCGGCGCGGGCGCTGGCTGGCGAAATGATGGTGATGAACTCGGCCGATTCCACCTTCTTCACTTTGAATGAAGTCGCAACCGTGATTTTTCAAGCGGCCGACGGCCGCACCCCCCTGCGCGAAATTGTGCGCGACCGCGTGTGTAAGCAGTTTGAGGTCGATCTCGCTGAGGCCGAAGCCGACGCCGAGCAGCTCGTCTCAGAACTTTCCCAGCATGGAATCTTAATAACGTCGAACCAGCCGCTGCCCTCGGAGACCTCCCGATGACCCTCATGAGTGAGGTCGGGCAGAAGGCATTCGATCTGGGAGTGCCGCTCGCCGTTCACATGGATGTGACTTACCGCTGCAACGAGCGTTGCGTCCATTGTTATCTCGATCACGACGATCACGGGGAGATGACGACCGCAGAAATCACGGACGCGCTCGATCAACTGGCTGACGCCGGCGTTTTCTTTCTTACGTTCAGTGGCGGCGAAGTTTTTATGCGCCGCGATTTCCTTGAGATCGTCGAATACGCGCGCCGCCTCATGTTCAACGTGAAGATCAAAACCAATGCGGTCATGATTCATGAACAAGAGGCACGCAGAATCCGCGAACTGGATGTCGATACGATCCAGATCAGCGTTTACTCGCATCGTCCTGAAGTGCACGATGCCATCACCAAGCTGCCGCATTCATTCGAGCGCACCATCAATGCGGTTCGCTTTCTGCGCGACCAGGGTCTTCGTGTCACCATCGCTAATGTCCTCATGACGGTCAACTCCGCCGATCACAGCGGCGTGCAAAAACTTGCCGCCGAACTCGGTGTGAACTACACCCTGGATCCCACGATTACGCCGATGATGGATGGCGACACCTCGGTGCTTGCGCTGCGCATTCCGGGAGAAGAACTGCCGTCCATCTTTCGCAATCCCGCGCTGGTCGACAATCAGGAAGAGTTCTGCGCGCCGCCCAAACCGCCCTCGGAAAAAGATCTTGAAGGCTATTCGTGCAGCGCCGGCCACTCGTTCTGCTACATTTCGCCTTACGGCGATGTTTTCCCCTGCGTGCAGTTCCCGCTTCCCACGGGAAACATCCGTCAGCAGAAGTTTCTGGATATCTGGAATTTCTCTCCGCAGATGAAAGAGGTTCGCTCGATCCAGGCCAAAGACTTGACTGTCTGTTCGTCGTGCTCGCACGTCACGAGTTGCTCGCGCTGTCCGGGCTTGGCTTATATGGAAGGCAGCATGCGCGGTCCATCGACGACCGATTGCGAAAAGTCGTTCTACCGCACGGGCGTGCCCACGGCGAACATGCTGCGACAGGGCTTATCGAAGCCGCGCTCCCTGGCGCGCTCTGGTGCCCCACTGATTCAGATTCAACCCGTCGCTGCCCCCGCCTAGACGCGAAAGACTGATAAGGGTAAGTGTCTACAGGTTTTGTCCAGCGGCGTGGCTGCGTTTCCGATCCGCCATTTCCGCATTCGACAGTTGTTCCAGAATGCGTTGCAGCGTCGCGCGCATTTCGTTGGTCGTTTCGTAAAACTTCAGCGCGGCTCCGATACCCATGTCCATCCGCACGACCTCGGCTTGAATCGAAATATTTGAACGCTCGTGCGAAAAGTTCAGTTGCAACTGAGATTTCGGCAACAAGAGGCCGCTGGTTTCAATGTAGCAACCGCCCAGGCTCAGGTTGGTAATGATGCCCAGCATCTGTTCCATCCCGGTTCCAGAAATTTCGGCAGTGAAGCGGCCCCACACTCGCGGATAAAGCCGGCGATTCTTCGTGTGTGGCTGACTCCGCTTTTGCAGATACATGCGCTTATCCGCTTCGGAGAGAATTCTTTCGGCATCCATCCCATCTTCTGGATATACCGCGTTGCCAACACTCAACGACAGGATGTCCTCGTTGCAAACGTCCCTGCCCGCCTGTTGCGCCAGTTCGCGCATGTGCTCCGCTTTGCGCCCCGCGGCTTCCGGAGTGAGTCCGGGAGCGATGACCACGAATTCGTCGCCACCCATGCGCGCTACATAGTCATATTCGCGGCTGATTTCCTTCAGCGAGCGCGCAAAGAGTCGCAGCACGCGGTTGCCTTCCAGGTGCCCGAAGCGGTCGTTAATCTGCTTGAAGCCGTCCATATCGGCGACCATAACGGTCAGCGTCTTGTTGTCGCGTTTGCAGCGCGCCATCTCCCGGTCGAGCTGCAAGAATAGCGATCGTGCGTTGGGAAGACCGGTCAAATAGTCGGTCACCGCCGAATTCTCCGCCTGCTCGTATTTCACTGCATTCTCGATGGCCAGCGCCATCTTGGAGCTGACTGCCAGCAAAATGCGCAGATGGTCGGAGGTGAAGAAATCCTTCTCGGCGTGATACAGGGCGACTACTCCGACCACGCCCTGCAAACCCTCGAGCGGAACCGCGAGCGCTGAGTTCAGCGTGCTGTACTTGGAAGCGTCGTTCAGATATCCAGGTTCCACCGAAGGGTTACCGTTCAAAATCGGTTTTAGATTTTGCGCGACCCATCCCGAGAGTCCTTGCCCGATCGGGATGCGCAGCGAAGCAAACAGCCGGAAGTTGTCGCCGTTGACATATTCCGGCACAAGTTCATCGCCGTGGCGGACGTAGATGGCAATTGCGTCATAAGGCATCGCCCGGCGCAGTTTCACCGCGAACACGGAGAGCGTTTCGCCCAGGCTCAGCGACGCTCCCAGATCCTGGCTGAGTTCGAAAAGAGTCTGCGCCTCTTGGCGCGCCGCTGCAATCGAGCTTAGAAAAGTGCGCTCTGGAAGTTGGCGCCTTCCCTGCGCTTCGAATCCGGCTGCAGGCTTGATAGCCGGCTCAATATTCACGTCGTGGTCTTTGACCTCGACCTCAGTGGACAGTTTGTGCTTGCCCCGAGCATCCGTCCGTTGCCGTACCAAACGCTCCAGATCCACATATCTTTTTTGCAGCACCTTGACTACTTCCGGATCGAACGCCTTCCCCGACTCATCCACCAGCCTCGCCATAGCCTCATCGAGCGCCAATGCCCGCCGATATTGCCGGTCCGACGCGAGCGCGTCCAGAAAATCCACCGCCGCCAGGATTCGGGCGCCAATTGGAATCTGCGCCCCGCGCAGCCCCAATGGGTAACCGGTGCCGTCGAATTTCTCGTGATGGGCCCGCACGATCGGCACAACCGGATAGGGGAATTGCACGCGTTCCAGAATTTCTGCGCCCACCAGTGGATGAATCTTCATTTTCTCGAATTCTTCCGGCGTAAGCCGGCCTGGTTTCGAGATGATATGTTCAGGAATTGCCAGCTTGCCGATATCGTGCAGCAAAGCCGCAGCCTGCAACGCCTCGCTCTCCTCACGGCTGACTTTAAGCTCCTTGGCAACCTCGACCGCGTACACGCGCACTCTCTGCAAATGGTCGTGGGTCGTCTGGTCCTTGGCCTCGATGGCGAGCGCCAACGCCTCGATCGTGCGCATGTGCAAATCGGCGATTTCTTCGACGTGCCGCTTTTCGTCTTCCAATTTGCCGAGGTAAAGCCGGTAAGAGCGGTAAATAAGATATACAACCGGAAGCGTCAGCAACGAGGTTTGCCAATCGGTAAAGTTGTGCAGCCAGCTCATCATGCCGGCTACGCCTGCTCCCACCAGGTAATAGGGGAAGCTCCAGAAGTAGCAATCCGCCCAGATCTTTCGCAGCGATCTGCGCTCGGTCAGGGATATGATGGCCGCCACGGGAAGCGTGTTGGCGACGAAATAGACGGACGCGGCCATGAACAGCAGGGTAGAGGGGTTATTGACCAACTCATGTGCGAGCGAGTAGCGATACGCGAAAAATGTTACGGCGATGGCCAGCGCGGTCGAGCAGACATTGAAAGCGACCTGAATCGGAACCGGACGATCGCGGCCCAGACACTGCACCACCACCGCGGCACACCCCAGCGCCATGGCTTCCGACAAACTCAACTCCAGCACACCCAGCAGCAGAAAGAGAAAATTCACCGACATTGTGCCGGTGATGCCGGGAAGGTTTACCTTGAGCCGCGAGGCGGCCAGTGCAATCACGAAATAACAGAGAAACTTGAGCGGATTCTCGCTGCGGCCATGTAGAACGGAATAGGTCAGGACCGCCGTGCCGCAAATGACGACCACGGCCAGAAAAAAACGTGGTGCTGCGCTGAGTTCCCTCCAGGATTGAGGGCGAGTTGCCATTCGCGACGCACTCCTGCCCCTGACTCCGGGTCGCGATTCCCCGGGGCAAAAAGAGGGAACACTCATTGATAACAGTCGGCGAAGGGACAGGAAAGGATTGGGGCATTTGGAGACAAACTTCCGTAATCTGGTAACGTGACCTTCTGGCCGCGGTTCCGCCCAGAAGGTATTGAAACTGCGCTAGATTGCGATTGGAATGCGGGCTGTCGGTTACGGAAAATCAGGCTGCGGTCGGCCGCAGCCTGACCGGCTGCAGCCGATCTACCGGTCTAGATCGGCCTTTCGATGCCGTGGCCACCAGCCTATCTCCACGAGAAGCGTTCGGAATGTAAAGATAGGCTGGCGCCGTCGATCCGGTTTTAGTTGACCGTCAGCAAAGTCGACCCACTTATACCATTCATGCTGGCCGTAATGGTCGTCGTTCCCGTGGCGGCCGTGTTAGCAATGCCGCTGGCAGAAATCGTGGCAACGTTTACGCTGGAGGAGCTCCAGGTTACCTGCGTTGTCAGGATCTCCGTGGTCCCATCGCTGAAATTGCCGGTCGCAACGAAAGGCTGGGAACTGCCCAAGGGGATACTGGCATCGCTGGGCGTGACGGTGATGGAAACCAAGGTTGCGTTCGTTACGGTTAAGGACGCGGTCCCGACCTGGCCCGAAAACAGCGCTGTGATCGTGGCGTCTCCAGGGACGAGCCCGATTGCTAAACCCTGGCTTCCTGGCGTGTCACTTACGGTCGCAACCGTTATGGGCGACGCCGTCCACGATACCGAACTGGTAAGGTTTTGCGTGCTGCCGTCGGCAAACACCCCAGTGGCAGTGAAAGGTATGCCCGTTTGCTGTGCCACGGTGGCAGTAGCGGGCGTAATTTGGATCGAAGTGAGGGGCGCCGACTCGACCACTAGGCTGGCGGCGCCACTCACCGAGCCCTGTTGAGCCGTGATCGTTGCGAGCCCCGGCGATTGGCCCGTAACCTGGCCGAAGCTGGTGATGCTGGCTACGCTGGGAGCCGACGAACTCCATGTTACAACTGTAGTGATGTTCTGCGTGCTCCCGTCACTATAGGTTCCGATGGCGGTGTAGCCCAGCGTGGATGCCGGAGCAAGCACCGCGGTCGCTG
>JASHOU010000026.1 GCA_030038475.1 Terriglobales bacterium
AATGGTGCCCGGAGACGGAATCGAACCGTCACGGAGCTTTCGCCCCTCGGGATTTTAAGGGGGCAGAGTGGTTTTTGCTCGGCACACGCGCTACCCGCATAAACATTGGCTCTTCCGCATATTCAGAGAGGTTTCCAGAATCTCGCCGAAAAAGGCTCATGCCTGCCAAGGGGTCCGAAACCATCTGTAAAGCTACGATGATTGCCCCATAATTGCCCCATAATAAAACCCTTTCACCCCAGTCGCCCGTCGCGCATCCTCACATTGGTCATGAGTGTAATCGGATTTAACGTCAACTATCAGCCAGTTTTCAGCAACTCTGATTCCGGTAGCTCCCATTTCTCGAATGCATACCAGAGGAAACCCCACGGCACAAAAAACAGCCACATCCAGCGTTGCCAGCGAAGCTTATTCCTTCGTTTTATGAACCAATCCGCCAACATCCAAAATGGCCCGAGGCAGGCGATGGCGTGAATAGCAATAGTTATCCAGAATCGCACGGGATGGGCATTCGGCAAGTGAAAGAAAAGCCACAAATGTAGAACATTCGCAGCAACGATCACCGATACCCAAAACAGTAGGCTGTGAGCACCGGACTCTGTCTTCATCTCAATGAGTGTAACCGCGATGTTACGCCAACTGACCTATGTGGCATGATTGCGACATCTTCTGATCCGCCCGGTTGCAGATGAGCGACAACAACAGTAACGACAACATTCTCGTCGCCGTGTTCGTGTTGGCTTGTTTGATAGCAGCCGTAATCCCTTGATCGACCCGGAGGAGATCCAACTTGGCATCCGGCAATTTTCTGGACGGGTGTGACGTTCGCGACCTTGTGCTATCACTTCCGTCGCAAATGGCAAATTGCTCGCGGAAGGTGCGATCAAACCGCAAGGCAGCGGCTACTCGATTGAGCTGACAACTCTGGAGTGCACAAGTGGAAAGGTTCGATCTCGCGAACAGGCGGAATCAAAGAATATGGATGACGTGCTGACGACTGTCAGTAAACTGGCAGCGGCTACGCGCCTTCGACTCTCCGTAGCCGCTGGAAACGGCGGCTTAGATCCGGCACCTCTTCCAACATCGTCGTTGCAGGCTTATAAAAGTTTCGTTACGGGCAAAAAACTTCTTAGCAGACAGCCGATACAGAGTGCGACCATGTTGCGTCAAGCGACACAACTCAATCCCAACTTCGCGGATGCATGGGCGTACCTTTCGATGGCTGACAGTTGGGTGGGTGAGTGGCAACAGGAAATCCCCGACATTAGTCGCGCGTTCGAACTAAAGGACAGAGCGTCGCCAGTTTTCAAATCGTTTATCGAGGGCAACTACTATCTGGAGGTAACCGGCGAGACGTACAAGGCAATCGATGCATTTCGCTCATGGGAGAGTATCAATCCCACTCTATTTCCACCGCACAACATGCTCGGAATTATCTACTCTCAGCTCGGTTTGTATTCCAAGTCGATCGATGAGTTCCGCTCCGCACTCGCGATTGGCTCCGCTTGGGATTACCCTTATGCTTCATTGGCACGGACATTGGAGGCAGCAGGGCGGTACGACGAAGCGGAAGCAGTGCTGCGACGCGCCCAAGACGTGAAGTTGGAAGGTCCCACCTTGCACCAAGCGCACTATAGATTGGCGTTGCTACGGTCCGACGCCGTGGGCATCCAGCGTGAGCGGGATTGGATGGCGGAGAATGCAGATGATCCTCTCGTAGCATCGACGGAAGCGGAGATTGATCGATGGGAGGGAAAGCAGCAACAGGCACAGCAGCGCACTGAACATGCCGTCACAATGGCACTTGAATCTAACCTCAAAGAGAGGGCGGCAGAAATTTTGTTAGACGAGGCAAGTGCCGAAGTTCTCGTCGGCGAATCTGCTCTAGCACGCAAGACGCTGACCCGCGCCCTGAACCTTGCTGGTTCGAAGCTGCGGAAATCGGAAGCTGCACGCCTAATGGCACTTAACGGTCAGACATCGGAAGCACGGCAAGTCATGGATCATCTCATCCGGGAGAACCCGTCTAACACGCTTCTCAACGCAGTGGACGCGGCCGTGGTTCTGGGCGCATCGCAGCTGACGAACGATCAGGCAGATCAGACGTTGCTCAGCTTACAAGCCATTAAGCCTTACGAATTCGGGCGATATGCTGGCTTGATCCCCAACTATCTCCGTGCACTGGCCTATCTACGGCTGCGAAGGGCTAACGATGCAGTTGTCGAATTCAAGGCAGTGTTGGACCACCACGGTGTTGAGCCTATGGCGACTGCGTGGGAATTATCGCATCTGGGGCTCGGTCGCGCTTACGTCATCGCAGGTGACACGGCTAAGGCAAAAGCCGCTTACAAAGACTTCCTCACCCTCTGGAAAGACGCCAACCCCGACATCCCCATTTTCAAGCAAGCCAAAGCCGAGTACGCGAAGCTGCAATAGACGCTGGCGTGCGAACCCCGTTTGGGCGAGGAGGAAATGAGTTGGCAGGTGACAATGAGTGTAACGGGGATTTATCGCCAAGTAGCGTTTGAATTGAACAAAACAAGATTCGGTGCATTTGCAGATAAGACGCAAATACATCAAAATCTCTCCAATGAAGCCGTGGCAAATCTTTTTAGTCGGGACTATCGCGACCGTTGCACTGTTCTCATTCCACGCTTACGAATCAGCATTGGCAGGCATGGTCGCGGTGGCAATTGTGCTGGCGGTCGTAGTTGGCTTCTGTCTGCTGCCACGGAAGGATGTCTTCTATCTGCGAACTACCGTCCAGATTCCTGATCCCGATTACGCTGTCGCGGTAGAGCATGACCGGATCGCGGTCCGGGTCGAGTTGGCTCGGCTGTGGCTACTCTTCATACCAACTTTCGCGGCGGTTGCATTTCTTTTAGTTACGTACACGAAGGGAATCACTTGGAAGTTCAGCCTCATTGATTCAGGCTTCGTGAACTGGCTAAACCTCGGCCCTTACCCTGTCCTTCAGTTCTTCCGGTTCATAGTGCTCGGCGACTTCGCTCTTTTGACGGCGTGGATCAGCGAATGTTGGGTTCTACGGGATGCGAGCGCATGTGGCGCAGGCTTCGTACATCGAAACGGGAAGCGGATCATGTATAGCTTCCAAGACCCCCAAGGCGATTACTTCGGTGGGCAGGGTATCCCTTTGGGTCCGACCCGTTCGCCGCAACTGCGAACGATTGTGCTCTATCGCACTGGAAAGCCACATCTCAACAAACTTGCCATGTGTTGCTTGTTTCATCGGCTGGTCATCATCGGGCGGGGCTTGACCGACTTGGATGAAGCAACAGTGGCTGCTCGTTCAGTCAAATCACAGACAGCAGCGCAGCCGATCTGATTCATCCACCGATCTGAGGTCAACGAGTGTAATGATTCCATAAACAATGTCGGCTCCCAACGGCCGAGTAGACTTTGGAGGCGCGAACCAACCAAAGGGCTCGGGAGAAAAGAGCCGAACATGGTGAGGATCGCGTTCGTGGAGGGTTGCGTGTAGAAAACAACCTGGCTCCAGTCGATTCCGTCGGCGGTAAAGTAAGTTGCGGCGGGCGCGACGTTGGTCTGAATGTTCTGGAAGTCACAACCAACCGTCGCCTGTCCCATCCAGTCCAAATAGCTCGTATTTCAATGGTCCCTTCTCCCCGGGTTGTGGCTCGGTGAGTGGTAATGGCTGGAGTGCCACAACCAACGTCGCCCCGTCGGTTGCCACCGGCTACCTGGATTCGAACAGTGTGCTGGCGTGGAAAGACGCGTCCAACAATACCATCTGGTATATGAATCCGCTGACCCTCCCGGGCTTGGCCGATTTCGTGCCGTAGCCTGCTGTTATCGCCTCCACAGGTTTCACGCACCACCAGTAGTTGCTCAATCGAGGGGGGAAATGTTTCCCTCCTCTTCTTTATCATCTCTTTCGTTGAGCGAACTGCGGCCCGACGCTTGCGTCTCGCGCAAACTTCCTGTGGTTTCATAGAATGGCCTCCCGCGTCTTAGGCAACACATCCGGCGCGGAAGATGCCGCTCAGCATGCTCTTCCATTCACTTACCGGCACTTAGTTGGGTTCAGAGGGCAAGCGAAACTGTCCACCTGGTTAACGGCAATTGTCACAAACGCCGCGCGAAAGAGGCTCTGAGAGTGAAAATGCTTGCAGCCTACACCGGACTGGGATCTAGGGGTACAATGGGACGCTCTTGAAGTCCAACAAGGAGCTCCCAGATGAACGGCCTGGCTCGTGTTTCCTGTTTTTTTCTGTTTTCAATCGTCGTATTCGGCATTGCGTTTTGTCCCGTATCCGCTCAAACGCGTTCGGCCCTCAACGGGCATCGGCTCATCTATCCTCCGTCGAGTGTCCCGGTCCCCGGCCGTCTCCATACCAACTATTTCTTCGTCGACTCAAATCAGCCCAGTCCTCAACCTTTCCAAGGAGCTGAGACTCCCGGTTCCCTGGCGTGTGTCTACCAACTCGTGACCGGACCGGCGGGCTGCCCCATCGCCACCAGCACCAATGTGCCCACCGGTGGCATTGGCGCGATTGCCATCGTGGACGCGGGCTATGATCCCACTGCTCAATCCGACTTGGATGCTTTCGACGCTGAGTTCGGCATCCCCGCTACCACCATCACGCAGGTCTGGCCGGGCAAGAAGGCGCCTCCGCAGTATGGGTCGGAGGGTTGGCCGATCGAAGAGTCGTTGGACATCGAATGGGCTCATGCTATGGCGCCCCAGGCCAAACTTTTCCTCGTCGTCTCCAAGTTATGCAATACCGGCGAATGCGCGACCGATCCCACCTGGGAGGCGATCACGCTCGCCGGCCAGTTGGTGGCTGAGAACGGCGGCGGCGTGGTCAGCATGAGCTTTGGCGATTACGGCGAAGAGAAAAGAGAACTGAAATTTGACAAATACTTTACCGAGCCCGGCGTGGTTTATTTTGCGGCCAGCGGCGATGATGGCCTCGGCGTCAGTTTCTACCCCACCGCCTCACCGAATGTCGTTTCCGTCGGTGGCACCTATTTCAATCGCGACCAGAACGGTAACTTCATCAACGAAGTCTATGGCGGCGGAGGTGGTGATCTCAGTCCCTATGAACCCCGTCCCAGCTATCAGAACGGGATTGCCCAGATTGTGGGCAACTACCGTGGCTTTCCAGATGTTGCTTCCGACTTCTGCTGCACCTCAATTGTCCTGGCAGGCCAATGGTACGAAGTTGGAGGCACCAGTTGGGCCACGCCGACCTTTGCCGGAATCGTCAACACCGCAGGCAGCCAGCAGCAATCATCATTTGACGAGCTGACCATGATGTACAACGAGTACGCCAATCCGACCGAGTACGCTGACGACTTCAACGACATCACTCAGGGCGACTCCGAGTGCGTGGTGGGATGGAACTACTGCGCCGGCATCGGTTCGGCAAAAACCTACGCGGGAAAATAGTTCTGTGGCGCGTTCGGAGTTGATGAGACGCTCCGCCAGCCGCTACGCCATACAGGTTCCCTGCTTCACGTGCAGGCTGCAAAGCGCTACAATTCGGAAACGACTGCTTGCTGTTTCCGCTATCATCATTCGGTCTTACAACTGTTCTAACCGTCCATACCCAGAAGTTGCCGGGTCTCACACCGCGCCAAGAGTCCTGAAGATAGGCAAGATGATCAATAGGTCAGCGCCAGCATGGAATAGCGCCGACGCCCACAAGCTCCGAGTCTTGTGCATCAGCCATCCCCAAGCGATACCAAGCACGAACGTCACGGTGAGGAAACCCACAATATCCGGCGCATAGCTGACCTGCATGTGAGCCAGTGCGAAAGCCAAGGATGTCGAAAGAATTGCCAACCATTTGCCGACGAGGGGTTCGTACCGTCCAAGAAACAATCCTCGGAAAAGCAGTTCTTCCATCATGGCGTTGGAGGTGACAAAGAGCAGTATCCACGGCACTAGCGGGAGGAGCTTGACCATGCCGAGGTCTCTGATGGCTGGTTGCTGGAACGTGAGCACCACACAAACTGCAAAGCCAATAAAGCCCACGGTGAGAGCGAGAATCAAACGACCTTTTCGGATGTAGAGAGATGCCAGCTTCTCGCCACAGAGCTTCGCTGCAACGAGAATCCCGAACACAGTCAACAACGCTTGCGAGAACTTCGCCACGGCGACACCGGCTGGTGTCTGTGTCGTCAGACCAAAGAGCCGGAATCCCCAATCCCCGAAAAGATAGCCGAGCGAGGGACCCAAAACTGCTGCGAAGTAGGCAAAAAACACGGGACGAAAGCGGCTGAGGCGATGCCGTGCGACCCACCACAGAGCCGCGAAGATGACGAGGAACGCGGTTCTTGTGGCAAGGTTCCCCCACCTAGACAAAAAAAGCGCAAATGTCATCGTGAGAGCGAAGATGAAGAACCCGACGACGGTCAGGAGCACGAACAATCCGAACCTCGCAAAGGTCTGGTGACGCGTCGTGGCGGATGGAGCCGTTTGAGCGACGATTGTCATGGACCCTCCGATTTATGAATCCGTACCCGCGCCTCCTATACTGCGCTCATGGGAAACCGAACGTTGTGACCAAGAGCACAGAACGCGGTGTAGCTGTCATCGAAGATGAAGACGACGGTATGTGGAGGAATACCCATGCCAGCCAAATCGAAATCTCAGGAACCTCCCGAGAAAAGACAAATCTTCGCAGCGACATGATGGAACGCATTCGTCAACGTGCTTACCAGTTGTACGAGAAACGCGGCGGGATTGACGGATTCGCCTTGGACGATTGGCTCAACGCTGAACGCGAGATTCTGGGAGCGCAGGAGCAACGGAAGGCAAGAGCGGCGAAAGGGTCTCGGTGCTGATCGCGATCAAGCTGTTGCACACGGTGATTTGGGTTATTCTTGGCGGGATGCATCCTTGCGTTGCCTGTCTTGGCGGTACTCCGACGATTCCGTTGGCCTCTCGACGGCAGAAGGATTTCGGAGGAGGAGTGATGATCGCAGCCCATACCACTTTTCCGGGAGGATATGATCCACGTCGAGCGGGGCCTCCCCAGGCGTTCAGCGCACTCTCCTTCTCATTTCGAGCGAAGTTCAAAATACTCGATCGAGCTTGACCGCTCTTCTAATGTTCTGCCGGCCTTTTGCAGGCGCTGAATACTAGGATGGAGCCGTATGTTTGAGGTCGAAAGCCCTCAAAGCCCGCCTCGGCGACATAGCGCTCGAGCTCGGGAAGTTCAAAGATATGGCCGCCACGTTTCTCCGCGCGCTCGCGCAGAGACTTGGTTTTGATGATACCCCTGCTACCCGCGTAAAAGCACATCACCGCCAACGGCGCTCCGGATTTCATGGTGCGGTTGATCTCGCGCAAAGCGAGGACGGTATCCGGGAAATGGTTCAACGATCCCGCGTTGATGGCGGCGTCGAACAGGCCAGAGCGAAACGGCAACGCTTCCACCGCAGCACGAGCGAAGTGGACGTTGGGAATATGTTCCTTTTCGACGTAACGGACGCCCTGCCGCAGCATGCTCATGCAGATATCGATGCCAAGAACTGTCCTTGACGCAGAAGCGACACGGCGCCCATAGGTTCCCGGGCCGCAAGCTGCGTCCAGAATGACACCATCACGTGATCCCAGGATGGCAGAGATGTCATCGGCCATCTGTTTGAGGGTGGACGTGCCGCCCCACCCGCCATACAGCCTGGAGACGACCGGATAGATCCACGTTTCGTAGACAGACGCCGCGAAGTTCAGCAGGGGCCCACAGTCCCTCTTTGCGAGCATGCGCATGTCGAAGCTATTGCTTTCTGCGAAGTTGACAACGGTGAAGTCGGGAATTCCGCTTCGGATGGGCCAGGTCCGCGCACATGTACGGCAGGAAAGCGCGTCGTGCGCCGGTTCCAGATCTTGCTTGCATGTTGGACATACATAGAATCCGCAGGACTGCCGGATCCATTCGTCTTCTGCCTGGAGAACGCTTGGCTCAATGACGGTTGACGATGCCATGACGAAACTCCTGATCGATTCAGCGGAGGGCCGGCATCAGGTAAAACGAGAGGCTCTTCGGGGAACGAACATGTTTCTTTTAGCTCAGCGATGCGACGGATTCAGTGACCCCGGTCACATCGCAAGGATCCACTATGCCTTAGTGAAGGCAGACCAAAGGGCCGGAGGCAGATCAGGATCGAAGTTGCACGGGTCCAGGCTCGGCGCAGCTAATATGAAGTTCTCTTCGAGTTGTGGGAAGTTGTCCTCAGCTTGAAATATAGGAAAAATAAAAATCTAGCTCGCGCCATTCATTCGCTCGTTCCGCGTCGCGCTCAAGCGCAGGGAGGGAGCATTTTGCCGTCGGTATATACCACCCCCGTTCCGTTTGCCGGGTGGGATGTAGCGACGGGAAAAAGGGCTCCACACCATTTTTGGATCGAACTTGAGTGTTTGCCCGCTGGTAGGCTGTGGGGCGCGCTAGCGGGTGGGGGCGAGAATGCAGAGTGGGAGAGAGGGCTGAAGATTGTCAATGAGCGCTAACGCCTGTTTTCGACAATTGACTTCCGGTTAGCCCGTGATACGGTCAGGAAAAGCTATAATCTTGCCACCTTCCCGGAGACAATATGCCCGTTTCGCCTGGATCGAGGTTTGGACGGTACGAAATTGTCTCGCCGGTTGGGGCCGGCGGAATGGGGGAGGTTTATCGCGCGCTAGACACCAGGCTTGGGCGAAGTGTTGCCATTAAGGTTCTGCCCGCGCATTTGTCGCACGATCCAGACCTGCGGCAGCGCTTCTTGCGCGAGGCGCGCACCATTTCCGCTCTCCAGCATCCTCATATTTGCACGCTTTTCGACCTTGGCTCACAAGATGGCACCGATTACCTCGTAATGGAATACCTCGAGGGTGAATCACTGGCCGAGCGCCTGACGAGAGGCCCGCTGTCGGGCTCTCAAGCGTTGCAAACGGCAATTGAGATCGCCGAAGCTTTGCGAGAGGCGCATCGGCAGAGGATTATCCATCGCGATCTGAAGCCGGGCAATGTCATGTTGACCAATACTGGCGCAAAGCTGATGGATTTTGGCATAGCACAACTGCTGGAGGCTGAAGGGAACGATCCATCGACTATGCCCAGGACGGTCACGGGTCTAGTCGGGACCGCAGCCTACATGTCACCGGAACAAGCGCTTGGCCAGCCGCTGGGTCAAGGCTCCGACCTGTTTTCCTTCGGCATCGTTCTCTTCGAGATGTTGACGGGAAGCCACCCCTGGCGCCGCGCTGCTATGGTTGAAACGGTTCGCGCCATTATTCACGAAGATCCGCCTGAACTCGCTGCTGCGATTCAGAATCGCGAACACTTCGAAAGAGTTCTCGGGAAAACCTTACAGAAAAATGCGGCCGACCGTTATGATTCCGCGGCTGAATTGCTGTTGGATCTACGCGGAATGTGGGGCCAGCCAGCCACACCGGCGGCGATCGAAGACGAAAAAGCGATTGCCGTGCCGCCTTTCGTCTTCCTGACCGCGATGGAGGAGAGGCAGTCTCTTTCCCTCGGATTCGCCGACGCCATTATTACCACTCTCGGGCAAATCGAGGGTTTGCGAGTGCCTCCCACAGCCGCCATTATGAAATACGCTCCCGGCAGCGACCCGCAGCAGATCGGTCGTGAGCTTAGGACGCGCTATGTTCTGCAGGGAAGTATTCAAAGGATTGGCGACCACTGGCGAGTTTCCATCCAGTTGCTCGACGCTCAGTTGCGAAAAACCGTGCTCTCGGAAAAGCACGATTTCAACCTCAGCGACGTTTTTGAGGTTCAGGACGAGATCGGGAAGCAGGTTGCGGAATCGCTGCAGCAACGATTTCACGTGGTGAGAAAATCGCGCGATCGCTACAGCAGCGATCCCAGCGCCTACGTCGTTTATCTGCAGGGTCTGAATGCCAGCTACAGCCGAACCTCGGAAGACCTGGACGAGGCCATACGCTGTTTTAGCGCAGCCATTCAGCGGGACCCGGATTTTTCTTTGGCGCATGCCATGCTGGCCTATGCCTCCGCAGCCCGATACTTCGGTTACGAGGGTCGCTACAAATCGCTGCAACTGGCGGAGAAACATTGCGAGCGCGCCCTGCAATTGGATCCCGAACTGCCCGAAGCAATCATGGCGCGTGCTTACATCCTGTGGACGCCCCACCGGAACTTTCGCCATCGTGAGGCAATTAACGACCTGAAGAAGGCCATCGCCCTGCAGCCCAACCTTGACCACGCCTACAATCGTCTGGGCACGATTCTCGCCCACATCGGTCAAATCCCGCCGGCGCTCGAAGCCTACAAGGCGGCGCAGCGCATTAATCCACAAAATACTGGCCATTACAACATCGCCCAAGCATACCTCTGGGGTGGAGAATATGACGAAGCCACCGAGGTGTTGGAGGCGCTTCATCGGCTGAACCCCGGAAATAAGTACTGCCACTATTTTCGGCCACAACCTGCGCTGCTGAGTGGCGAGCTCGAGAAAGCTGCGGAACTCGTGGCTGAGGCCGTCAGCGCCTGTCCGGACGAGCCTCTTGTGGTTTCCCTGCAAGGGTTGGTGCAGGCCCACCTGGGCCAGACCGGCTTTGCTGTACAAGCCGTAGCCAAGGCTTGCGCCTCGCCATTTTCTTTTGGACACTCCCATCACACGCATTACCAGATCGCCTGTATCCACGCGGTCCTGGGTGACAAACAATCTGCTATGCATTGGCTGGAGCGTGCCGTAGATACCGGATTTCCCTGCTGGCCATTTTTCCTGCGCGATGGAAGTCTCAACAACCTGCGAGGTTTGCCGGAGTTTGGAGATTTGATCGCTACCCTGCAGTCCGAATTTCCCGCCTCAGTCTGCAACTGAGGAAAGGGCCATAACGGCGAGTGCTTAGCCCCGAAGCAGCAATCTCCGGCGGATTGTCGGCAATCCGGATACTGTGTTAGTTGTTGATAAATCGCGATATCACTCATTGACCAGCGTCAAAACGTGTAATCGCTTGTTTACATTACCTATGGCTGAAATGCGCTACCATCTTCTTGGAGCAGAGGCATTATGCATCCATCATTTTCCGTGTTTCCAGTGGCTTTCGCGTTATGTATCGCCGCCTTCGGACAGGGCGATTCTGATCTTCACACTGCGGCCCAACACGCATACGAAGAACACGAGCAAGCTGCGATTCAGATCAATGACCTCGCTGGACGACTCCATACGGACGACGACGCCACTGCCTACTTATCGGAGATTGCAACTCTTTTTGCCAAGGAACTACCCCCAGTTTGGACACAGGTTGACCTTCGCCATAGGATTTCCCACGCCGAGTACATGTCAGTAAGTGACACTGCAAAGCTCATTCCAGAGCAGCGCATAGCGGATGTTTGGAATGAGTATGTCCGCGAAATTGGCGCTCCTGACGAGGCAATTGTCACCGCCGCCGAGATTCACAATATGCGCGATGCGCAATTTGTAGTAGCACAAAGGATGTGGGCGCGTGGCATTCAGACAGTTTGGACGATGCCAAACGTATTTGCACTTGGACCGGACGGCAAGGTTGCCGAGGGTTGCCGAGCGATAGAAGCCGTGCGTGTAATCCACGACCTTGACTCTTTGTTCCAAAACGTCCGCAGTGCGCGTGATCGGTTGAAAAAGGGAATCGTGCTTTCCGATGAGATGAAGAACCATGTGGATGGCGGGAACTCGCGCCCACAGGCGACTGCGCGACTCGAAGCGCACTCTTACGTCAATCCCGTTAGGGCCGCCGAACTGCGTTACGTACAAGAGCGTGGATCGTTGGCTTACCAACAGATGCTCAGACGATTATTTGACGAATTATGTGTATCCGCGTGATCCTGCTTGCAGTTGTGGGCTCCGCCAAAGGATAACTGTTGTAACATCGCGATAACGCTCATTGAGCCCCCCATCGCATAAGAAAGCCCCACCGAAGTGGGGCTGAAAGGGGGCGGTCGCGCTGCAGCCTTACTGTAGTTTCAACACGGGACGCTCTTGCACCCGCTCCTGCGGCGCAGCCGGAGGTGCAGGCTGCTCCAGAGCGGCAACAGCGGCGAGCTGATCGGCCTCAGAAACAATTGCGTACCTGCGAAAAATCTGAGCAGACCGCCAACCCCCAAGCTTCATGATGACGGACTCCGGTATCCCCTTGCGGCGTGCGTTCTTTGCGGCTGAGCGGCGCAGATCATGTGGCGTGAGTCCAATGTACTTCTTCTTGTTGCCATCACCTTCCCACCGTCCAAGCCCAGCCCGGACGCAAAGAGCATACCAGGCGTCGCGCATGTCGATGACGGGCGCATTCTTCGGGCCACGTGTGAACACGCGGTCGTTATCTTTTTTCCAGCGCAGCAGGCGGCGAGCAACTCGAATGCCCGCGCCGTGAGCGCAACTTCCCTGCCCTCGCGGTTCTTGGTGGAACCAACATCAAGCCGGACTTTACGCCCGAGCAGATCAACGTTCTTGACGCGTAATCCCAGAAGCTCGCCGCGCCGCCAGCCGTAAGTGAAACCGAGTTCGAGGAACGTTCGCAGCCAAAGTTCAGACTGTCCCATTTTTGATGTGCGGCGCGAAAACCTGCAACCGGCTTCTTTTATCGGTCGTGGGTTTCATCGGAACGACCGGAAGCAAGGCGCGTTACAGCTGCTTTCTGATACGCCACGTCTTCAACAAAGAAGATATTCGCCCCGCTGGATTGGCCCGGTGTCGCTTCGAGCGCCAAACATTGCCCCATAAAATGCCCCATTTTCAGGTTTTTTGGGTGGCACACCGCTTCGACCTGCGAGCCCCACATTGCACGGGACCCTCGTAAACATTGGCTGAAATGGTGCCCGGAGACGGAATCGAACCGTCACGGAGCTTTCGCCCCTCGGGATTTTAAGT
>JASHOU010000027.1 GCA_030038475.1 Terriglobales bacterium
GACCGCGACCGATCGCCATGACGGCCTTACTCTGCGCGATCTCTACATCACCGCCGCCGCACGCTGCGCTCCGCCCGAAAACAAACCTTTGCCGGCCGAGTTGGCCAACTGCGGTCCGTATCTGGAACGCGAGTTGGAGGGACTGAAAAATCTCCGCGTGATCGTTGCACTGGGAAGAATCGGCTTCGAGGCCTATTTGAATTACCTGATGCGAAAAAAGTTGATCGCCAGCAAACGGCAGTTTGAATTTCGCCACGGCGCTGAGTATGTTCTGCCGGATGGCCGCGTGCTCTTGGCCTCCTACCATCCCTCGAACCAGAACACGCAGACCAGGAAGTTGACGCGCCCAATGTTCGTGGAGATCTTTCGCGAGGCGAGGCGCTTGGCGGATCGCGCATGAGCCAGAGGCAGCGGTGTCGTCACTGAATGGTACCGCGGCAAAATCACTGAGCGACGCCGTGGCAAAGTCACCGAGCGACGTCGGCAACACATCTACCTCAGCTTCGTTACCGTCACCTCAAGCTGAAACTGCCGCTTCGAGTTCGGATCATCCACACTGCCGACCACCATCGGCTTGCCCAGCAGCGCCAGAGTGCTGGAGCTGATTTTCAATTGCCGCAGCACGGGACGGGGATCGTGCGCCTCGGCTTGTTCGGGCATCGCGAAGTTGCTGATCTCGGCGCGCACTGCGAGCTCCAGTTGGCCGTTGTGCGAGCTAAGTCTGCTCCAAATGCTGGTGCCAACGTCGATGTATTGAATCTCGCCCTGTTTGCCCTCGACCGGAACCCGCGTACCAATCTTGAGCTCATTGGAATCGCCGGCGTTCAGATTCATGGAATACTGCCGGGTATTCATCTTCTTTCCGTCCTGCAATTCGTCGACGGAGAAATCAAGCCGGTAAGCTTCGAGCGACTTGGTCGGTTCCTGTGCCGTGCTTTTCGCGGAAGCAGTTGACTCCTGCGCCCGTGCACTGTTCATACCACCTGCAAACATCAGGGCAATCATTAACGCGGCCAGCGCCGCGGCTTGTGACTTCATCCTTACCAGTTTCGTCGTTGCCGTTAACGTCGTCATTTGATGATTCTCCTTAGTCTGTCCCTGATCCCGCCTGCGAATCTTTGCCTGATACTTCTCGCGCTCTAAATCGCCGTCACATACTGTCGTTCGCAGCCTTGGCTTCTTCTTCGAGGTCCTGCTGCCGCGCTTCCGCCACGGCTTGCGCGACTCGCGCCGCCTTCTCCGGATGCTGCGCAACGAAGCTCATCAGGATTTGCTCCTGCTGGCTCAAAGGCGCGGGCGAAGGGAACTGCGACAGCTTCGGCGGGTTGGCCGAGGCCAAGTCGCGAGTCGGACGTTGAGCGGGGATGCGCTTCGCAATGTGTTTCGCGGGAAACCGCCCTGGCTCATAACTGTCTGCTGCGTGAGCGACTTGTGGCGTCGCTCCAGGCTGGGTCGAACTCCGAAACTCTTGTTCACGCGTCATCGAGGTTCGCGCTGCGCTTCTCGGATACTTGTCGTGAGTGTTTTCTCCGATCCATATCGCCGCTACAACTCCTGCCAGTGCGGTGGCCGTCCCTATCGCCCACCACCACGGACGCTGCGGTGCAATCCGATTCTGCTCAGCCTGCAGGGTCGCCAACACCCTGTTTTCCAACCCACTCCGCGGCTCCGCTTTGCAGTATTGGCTAAGCACCGACTCCAGCCACTGATCCACTTCACGCTCCTTGTTAATGTTCATCGGATTTATCTTTATTTCCTCGCCCCAGTCGTTGGCTCGGTTAAGGCCAATAGTTTTTCTCGCAAAATTTCGCGCGCGCGAAAGGTCCGTGACCGCACGGCAGCCTCGCTGATTCCGAGCATCAAACCAGCCTCCCTCGGCGCGATTTCCTCGATGGTCGACAAGACCAGCGCGTCCCGCAATTTGTTTGGCAGGGCGGAGATGAGGCGCGCCAAAACCGCGTTGCGCTCGTGCTCGAGAAGCAGGCGATCTGCGCTAATATCTGGTGATACTAACGCCTCGTACTCTTCCTCGCTCCGAGCGCTTGTATTGGCCAGCCTCTTTTGGCGCTCGACCGCCACGCGCCAAGCAATCCTAGCCAGCCACGCTTTCTGGTCCTGAATCGCGGCGATCTTCTTTCCATAACGGAGCACGCGCAAAAAAACTTCCTGGGTTACATCCTCCGCATCGGCGGAATTGCGCAAAACGGAGTACGCGATGCGGTACACAAGGCGGGCATGATCGCGCACGGCAGTTTCCAGCAAATCCTCTTGTTGCTGCGCCAGCGCTTTCTGCGCCAGGGCTTTGTGCGGCAAATTCGCCTCGCCCGCCATCGCGGATTCTGCAATCACGCTTGCTCCTGTTCATGAAGAACGTAGCCGGGAAGGATTTGTTCGAAAAAAATTCATCTTTCGCAAAAAAGATCATTAGAAGAGTTGGACTAAAGAGAATTGAACCGGGGCCGATGGGAGAGCTGGGCGGATTCTGGAGCAGCGGACGGACACCTCTGGGCCGGCATGGGGCTTCGTCACTTCGGGATGCGCCGCCCGTTCTATTCCGTAGAGATGGGGCGTGTATAGGTCCCAACCGCGAATCTCAGACGCGACAGGCTGCGTCTCTACGGGTAAAAGCCAACCGAGCCGCGAGCTACGAGCTTCGAGATCGCGTTTTGCAACATTATCCCGTGTGACCAGCGCCGAGCTGGATCGGCAATTTCTCAGAATCCTACGAACACCGGTTCGGGTTCGAGCCGGATGCCCCACGCTTTTTCGACGCCATGCTGGATTTCGTTTTTGAGCGCGATTATGTCGTTTGCCTTGGCGTCTCCGCGGTTGATCAGCGCCAAAGCGTGTTTGCGCGAAATGCCTGCTGCGCCCGCTGTGTATCCCTTTGCGAATCCCGAATGCTCGACCAGCCAGGCGGCCGAAACTTTGCGCAACGCTTCGAGCGCGGGATAGCTGGGAATCTGGAGTCCCCTGGCTGTGGCTCGTTCAACCATTTCTTTGAATTGTGCCTCGCCGAGCGCCGGGTTTTTGAAGAACGATCCTGCGCTGCGGCAATCATCGTTGCCGGGGACAATCAGCATGCCTTTGCCACGGCGAATCTCCCGCACGGCCTCGCGGGTTTGGGCGAGCGATGGGGTTTCTCTTGGCTCGCTCGAATGCTCGCCAGAGTGCGCGCGGTCATGCTCGAAGTAGTTGCGCAAGTCGGCATACTTTAAACTCGGAGCGCCGCCGGGGTGCAGCCGGTAATCCACCTGCAAAATAATGTATCGCCCGCGCTCGGCGCCGTTGAAGATGCTTCTGCGATATTCAAATCCGCACGCCAGTTTTGGTAAAACAAGGACACGATCCTGCTTCAAATACGGATTCCGCGAATCCAAAGCGCGCACCGATTCGATTGTATCGCGGACCTCCTGGCCGTAGGCGCCGACGTTTTGCACCGGCGTGGCGCCAACGCTGCCCGGAATGCCGCTCAGGCACTCGACACCCGCGCAATTCTGCGCCACTGCCATGGCTACGAAGTCATCCCAATCAACGCCCGCGCCCACGCTGAAGAGCACGCCGTTGCCGGCCGCGTCGTCGGCATTTGAAGTAATCCCGCCAATCGCGATTCTCAGCACCAGCCCCGGCCATCCCGAATCGGCGATGACCAGGTTGCTTCCCCCACCGAGCACAAAAAGCGGAAGCTTGCGCGACTTGGCAAAGTCGACGGCCTCACGCACATCATCTTCGGATTTCGCTTCGGCGAAATAACGAGCCGGTCCACCCACCTGCAAGGTAGTTAGCGGCGCCAGCGGAACATTTTCCTGAATCGTCATCGATGCGGTTCGTTCCATAACTGAATGAGGGAGCGACAATCTATCGCCGAATGAGCGGCCGACAATCGCGCGCTCATCGACACGACCGGGTGGGTACCGCCGGTTTTTAGTGGCGTCTCAGAAACAGATTCGCCAGGGCGAAGCAATTCCTTCACCAGCGCAGGCCAACGGTGATGGGCATGCCGATCGTTTCGCCGTCCGCCTGATAAGCGCGATGATAGCGATATTCGACGAAAACCTTGGCACGATCCAGATGATTCAGGCGGTAAGTGAGCCCGCCACCGAAGTTGAATCCGCCGGCAATTCTGGAATTCGAGGACATGGTTTGTTGAGGATAGACCGTCGGCGGAGCGGGGGGATTGTCATTGATGCAGGTAATATCCCACCATCTCCACGCGGGCTGGCAGGGGGTGCCGAGGGTCAACACCTGACTGTGGGCCAGCGAAACGGTGCGGTCGTAGAAACCGACTCCGAAGATTCCGTAGAGTCCAAATTTGCGTAAATGGTAGGGCACGTTAACGATGCCATCCAGACTGAACGACTGCATGTGTCCGCTTTGGCCGGGCAGACCCTGGGACTTGATCACGTTCGGTCTAAAGTCCAGGTCGTAGTACATGTATTCGGCATCGGCGGCGAATAGGCGCGTGAAGTTCATGCCAGCGCCGAAAGTCACCTCTGGAGAATTGCCGACATAACTGGCGACATCGTCCTTGCCGATGCCAATTCCGCCGCCCACGGTGAAGTTATAACGAGTGAAGCTGGGTTGTGCCGAAGCTGATGCGACGAGTAGGCAAAAAAGGAACAGCGACAATACCCGGTTGCTCAATCTCTATCTCCTGTTTCTGTAGATGCGATCGTAAACCCACGCTACCAGAACCACAATTCTGCCACGATTGCTTATTTTTCACTTAGATGCCCGCTTGGAAATGAAAATCGACCTATTTCAAGGACGGTTAGTGATGTCCAGCGGCAGGCTGGGGAGTATGGCTGATCTTCTGCAGCAAAACCGGCCAGTACTCACGGAACATGTTTCCACTGGCGCGGCTTGCCAGGTCCAGACCGTAACGAAACAAGGTATCACCGGCAGTGCGGTTGCGATCCGGCCAGTAGACGTTGGCCAATCCCTCGGCCATCAAGGGTCCGCCGAGCCCGGAATAGTTGAACACGTCGCGCCCGTCATCGTTGGGCGTGACGAAGACGCGCTTCAACGAGTATTTGATGGCATGGAAGAAGCGCGGTTTGATCTCAGGATAGAAACGCGGATCCTGGTGTAGGGCCGAGGCGAGCAGGAAAGTCCCGAAAAATTCGCTGGAAGCCGTGCGTGCCATGCCAGTTCCAAAGCGCTCGGCGTATGCATCCCAGCCTTCGCCGAAACCGGTGGCAGAATCATGGGCTTGGCCGACCGCCGAACCCAAGATTGCCCAACTCACCGAATTCACGGAAACGCTGTTATCGATGAAGAGCTCAAATTTTTTCCCCGGCGACAACGTTTCTGTATTAAAGGCGATGTTGGGAAAAACGATGGACTTCCGTTGGAGAAGGTTGTACAAAACTACGGGCTTCGGCGGAACCGGAGCATTCGGAGCCTGGGTCGTGGATTGAGACCTTGTCTGTTGCTGGGATGATTCCTGGGCAGATGCAGCTCTGGTCGAGGTAAATGCCATGGCTGCGAAAATGACCGCGAAAAGGACCCATGCGCAAAGGGACGATGGCGAACGGAAGGCTAGTTTCGGGTGTGGGATGAGAATCGGCGTGGGCTTCGGGACCTCGGCATTTGGAGAAATCCTGATTTCCGACTGAAACGGCATCGCTAGAGATTATCCAATCTCGAGCGGGTCGGCAATCGTCAAATCCATAGGTGGCAAGAAAAGATAGCAAATAGTTGAATGTACAAAGGGCGGCGACTCGCGTTTGAAGTTTGGCACTGAACTGTTTTGCTAAGTGCCCTAAGCTATCTCTCGAAATAGCATCTATTCTATGTTCCAGCCGCTGACTTCGATCTCCGGCGTCGAGCCTCCGATTTTGCTGGCGCGGTAAGTTGCGGTGATCTCGCGCTTTTCACCGGGCACTAAGGAAATGTAATTGTCTTGCCAGATGACAGGCAGCATTTCCTCTCCGCCATTGCCCTGCGTGAGTTTCAGGCGCACGAAAAATACGATGGAGTTGCTCGGATTGTCGACGATCACGCGTGTCACCGCATTGTCGCCATCGCGCTCGGTGAGGCTGGCCACGCTCAGCTTCACTTTCGGCAATTGCGCAAGTGAAGTGTAGTCTGCGTAAGACTCGGTTGGAGTCGTGTACCAATTAGACTTTGACCAGTCGAGCGTTTCCGGTTTGGTAGAGAGCCAGTAGAAGTTCGATCCGACCAGCTTGCCGCTGCCATCGGTGACGCGAAGATCGAGGAAATATGCTGGCGACAGGCCTTCGATTCGCGGAAGTTCGAATACTTTGTGGATGCTGTCAGCGGGCGCATCGAGTGCGGCATCTTTCGAAAACTTCAGCGTTCCGTCCAAATTGAACACTCGCGCGGTGAGCGTCAGTTGCTTCGCATCCGTATACTGGCTGCTGACCAGCCACACCGAGTGATCATCGTATCCGTAAATTGGGTCGAGGGATTGCAAAGCCTTTTTCGCGCCGAAATATCCGCCGCCTGGGCGCAGATAATAATCGTAGAGATGCCAGATCATGGAGGGCCAGGCATTATTCAACATCCACTGGATTACGCCTGTAGAAGTGTATTTGTTGCGGCTGTACGCCTCATACATGGCGCGCACGCCTTCGTAAGTCATGAGCTGCGATTTGTAAATGAAATCTTCCGCGCTGCCGACTTTGCCGTAGCGCGTATTCAGCGCGTCGGTAAACACCTGGATGGTTTTGAACTTGCCGCCTCCGGCATGGAAGTCCCAGTATTCGTCGAGCGGGCCATTGGCCGTCCAGAGATGGTCTTTGGGGATCATGCGCTCAACGCTCTCAATCGGCGGCACTGCCGGTCCCATGCTGGTTTCCGTGTTGAATCCGTAAGCGCCGCCGCAGCCGCCGGGGTTGCAGAGCTTTTCGTTGTCGCGAAGATTTGGATCCGTGTCCCAGTAGGAAGGCGCGACGTATTCATAAGGACCGCTCATCTTGAAGCCGCTTTCGCCGGTTACGGTCGTTGCCTTAGCCGTGGCGGATGAGACCACGGGGTTCGGCCAGCGCAGGTCCGACTCGATCTTCAGATACATATCTTCAACATCCGGCGGCGGAGGATTGTCGCTGCCATTCAGCCACATCAGCAGACTTGGATGACTGCGCAGCCGGTAAATCTGATCGCGCAACGAGGCCTTGGCGATCTCGAAGTCCTCATCATTCCAGCTTCCCCAGTGCTCCCAAAAATCACAACAGCACCATCCCGCCATGACCAGGATGCCCTGCCGATCGGCCATCTCGAAGAATTCTTCGGTCTCAAGTTTGCCTTCCAGTCGAATCGTATTCAGTCCCAGATCGGCGACATAGCGGAACTCGTCTGCCAGCCGTTCCGGCGTTTCGCGCAGCATCATGTCGGGAGTCCAGCCCGCGCCGCGAATCAGGATTTTCTTGCCATTGACTTTGAATACGCGCTTGAAGCGGTCCGGCGCTTCTTCGGAGACTTCGGAAGTGATTTCGCGAATGCCGAAATTTGTATGCGACGAGTCGGAAAGCGCGCCGTCGACTTCAAAAGAGAGCGTCAGCTCATATAAATTCGGAGTTCCCATCTGCGCCGGCCACCACAGTCGCGGATTGCTGAAATTAAGCTGCGGATAGCGATCCGGCGCGAAAACGACGTCTTTCGATTCTCCTGCTCCGAGCTCCACTGGCTGCGCGAACTCGGCGTTTTCGATTCGGCCTTTCAGAACTCCCTTAACCGCGTGATCGCTGGCGTTCTTCAACAAAGCGGTAACGGTCAAATGCGCCGCGTTATTCGCGGGCGAATCTACTTTTGAGAATACTGCCGGATGCCGCAGCGCGACCGGCCCGCTCGCCGTCAAAAAGACCTCGCGCCAGATTCCCATGTTTTTGTCGGGCGGCGCTGGATTCCAATCGACGAAGGTGATCGCCAGGCTGTGTTCGCTGGGCGCCCAGACCTGCACGGCGAGAACATTCGTTCCAGCATTGATGGCGTGGGTAACGTCGAATTCGTAAGTTCGCCATGCGCCGGCGACTTCGTCGGAATTGGCGATTTGCTTTCCGTTGAGAAAAACGTTGGCCCGGTAGTTGATGCCCCGGAAGTTGAGCCATACGGTTTTTCCCGCGAAGCTGTCGGGCAGCGTGAATTGCTTGCGATACCACCACGAAACCGCATAGGGACTATCGGGCGACATGGGAAGATTCGAAAAATTGAAGCCGATGGGATAGCCGAGGCCGGGGTACTGCCGCAGATTCATGCCGTAAAACGGATCTGGCAACAATCCGTTCTTCACTTGCGCCGCCACAACTGTCGCGGGAACGTCGGCCTGGATCCAGTTTTCGGCCGGGAACGACGGGGTGGAAATACTTTCGCCAGTTCCGGTTATCTTTGCAGACGACTGCAACCGCCATCCCTCACGCAATGGCAACTTTTCAAGAGGCGACGGTTGAGGATTCTGCTGCGCGGCGGCGAGAGCGAGAAAAAAAAATGGGATCAGCAGCCAAAATGTCTTCATGAGAATGTCAAGATCGAAAACCGAACCGATGCGGTGCGAACTGCTTCTGTGAAATCGTCATATGTTCATAACATCTTTATTAATTCGATTCAATAGAGGATTTCAGAAACATTTTCGCAAAGCACAGGGATCGCCTCGCCAACGCGTTTTCGATCGCGCGGAGTTCTGGCGCATTCAAAGCATTTCATGTCCTTCGCCAAAATCAAACGGAATCAAGCGCTGGTTTATAATCATAAATCCGGCCCAACATGGGATCGTGTTGGAATTATCTGGTTTCGGAGTCGTCTGACTATGATTCGAACTCTACAAAATGCGGGGCCAACTCTGAAGATTGTTCTGGGCGCCTTGCTGGTCATTATCTGCGCCTCGATGGCGATCACGCTGATTCCAGGCGGAATCGGCTCCAGCCTGGGCATTGGCGCGCCACCGGCCGGCGTTCTGGCAACGGTCGGCGACCAGACCGTGACCGTATCCGAGGTGCAGCGCGAAGCCAGAGCCATGATCCGGCAGCAAATGCCGCGGGGTGGCGCGCAGGCCAGCATGCTGCTGCCTTATTTTGCCAGTCAGGCCGCGCAGCAACTCATCGATGAGAAGGCGTTGGTTGCCGAGGCGCAGCGCATGGGCCTGCGCGTCAGCGACGAGGAACTTCGTGACGAACTGCAGCACGGGGAGCTTGGCCCCACCCTGTTTCCTGACGGCAAGTTCATCGGGCAGGAAGCTTACGAAGATTTTGCCCAGCGGAATGACCTGACGGTGCCTCAGTTTGAAGCGTTGGAGAAGGATTTTATTCTGGTTCGCAAATTGCGCGCTCTGGTTGCCAGCAGCGCCTTCGTGGGCGAACCGGAAGTTCGCGACGAATTCGAACGCCGCAACACCAAGGTGAAGTTTGAATATGCGGTGATCACGCAGGCCGACATCCTGAAGGAGCTGCATCCCACCGACGCCGAGCTCAAGGCTTATTACGACCGCAACAAGGCCACTTATAACAACTCCATTCCCGAGAAGCGGCAGATCAAATATGTCGTCATCGACAGCGCGAAAATTACTGCGGCGACGCCGGTCACCGATCAGGATTTGCAGACATATTACGATCAGCACCGTGACGAGTACCGCGTGCCTGAGCAGGTGAAGGTGAGCCACATTCTGATCAAGACTCCGCTGCCCACTCCAGGCCAAAAGGAAGACGAAAAAGCGATTGCCGATGCGCGCGCGAAAGCGGAAGACGTTTTGAAGCAGGTGCAGGCGGGCGGGGATTTTGCCAAACTTGCGGAGAAATATTCCGACGATCCGGGCAGCGCCAAGCAAGGCGGCGAGCTCGGCTGGATCGGCCGCGGCCGCACCGTGCCCGAGTTCGAAAAAGCCGCATTTTCACTGGCCAAAGGGCAAACCAGCGATCTGGTAAAAAGCAGCTATGGTTTCCATATCATCCGGGTTGAAGACAAGCAGGAGGCTCACCTCAAAACGCTTGCTGAGGTGAAAAGCGAGATCGAAGAGAAAGTGAAGCAGCAGAAAGCTGCGCGCGCTACTGAAGCAGCAGCTAACGCCCTGCTCAGCCAGGCGCGCACAGACGGGCTCGACGCGGCCGCCGCTGCCAAAGGACAAACGGCGGTCACGACGGAATTTTTCAGCCGCGCTGATAACCTCCCCGGACTTGGATCGAATCCGCAATTCATGGATGCAGTTTTCAACGAATCGGAGAAGGCTCCGCCGGATGTCGCGCAAATTCCGCAGGGCTACGTGGTGTTCCAGTTGCTCGCCATTAAACCGCCGGCGACGCCCACGTTTGAGGAGATTCGATCGCGGGTGGAGAGCCAGTTCAAGAACGAGCGCGCGAGCTTTCTGTTGCACCAGAAGACGCAGGAGCTCTCCGACCGCGCCAAGGCTGCGCACGACTTGAAAAAAGCGGCACAGGAACTGGGTGCGTCGGTGAAGACCAGCGATTTGGTTGCGCCCGATGGTCAAGTGCCGGACATCGGGTCCATGGCCAGCGCGAGCGCGATTTTCTCGCTCAAGCCCGGAGACATCAGCGGGCCGATCACCGCCGGCAGCAACGGCGTGGTCGCGCAACTTCTGGAAAAACAGCCGCCGACGGATCAGGAGTTCGCCGAAAAGAAGGACGGAATCCGCCAGTCGCTGCTTGAGGCCAAGCAGAATGATTTGTTTGGACTTTTCGTTAGCAATCTGCGCAAAGACATGGAGAATTCTCACCAGCTGAAAATCAATGAGCAAGAGATGAAAAACCTAACCCACCCAGCCGCGCAAGAAGAAGGCTCGTAGCGAAAATCAGCTCCCGGTTCTCGGTCTCCAGTTGTTCGAGGATGTGGGGAGTCGATTATTGTTTACTGTGAGCTGAAAAACCTGACGACTGAGAACTGATTCCGAATGTCATTCCCGCGCGCCAGCGGAATTCTCCTTCATCCCACGTCGCTGCCGTCACGCGGCGGGATCGGCGACTTTGGTCCCGAGGCGTATGCGTTCGCCGACTTTCTTGCCGCGGCGCGGCAGGGCTTGTGGCAGGTATTGCCGCTGGGCCCGCTCGGTTTCGGAGACTCGCCTTATTCGTCCACCTCGGCTTTCGCCGGCAATCCGCTACTAATCAGCCTGGAAAGGCTTGCCGAACGCGGCTGGATTGACAAGACCAAAATCGACAGTCTGGCAGACGAAGGCGGTTGCGTGGACTATCAGGTGGTTTTCCATTCCAAACTGCCGCTGCTGTTTGAAGCGGCGCGCAATTTCATCCGCTCTGCCCCCCCGAGCGGCCGTACTCGTTTCAACAAGTTTTGCCGCCAAAACCAGTGGTGGCTGGATGACTTCGTTCTTTTCGACGGGTTACGAGCGCGTTTCAAGCTGGAGAACTGGAATCGCTGGCCGCGCGAACTGGTGCGCCGCGATCCGGCGGCGCTGGAAAAGGCGCGGGCGGAAATGCGCGATGAACTTGACGTGCGGCGCGCAGTGCAGTTTTTTTTCTTTGAACAATGGCAGGCGTTAAGAGCCTACTGTGCGCAACATTCGATTCGTATGGCGGGCGACATCGCAATCTTTGTAAATTTCGACAGCGCCGATGTGTGGACGCATCCCGATCTGTTTCGGTTGAACTCCGAGCTCGATCCTGAGGTAGTCTCCGGTGTGCCGCCGGATTTTTTCAGCAAAGAAGGCCAACGCTGGGGCAATCCGCTGTATCGCTGGGATGTGATGCGGGAGCAGGGTTATTCCTGGTGGATCGAACGCATGCGCTGGGCGACGCGCAATTTCGACTACATCCGCCTCGATCATTTCCGCGGGTTCGCGCAGTTTTGGGAGATCCCCGCCGCCGAACCGAACGCGATTCACGGTCGCTGGGTCGATGGTCCCAAGGATGATCTGTTCGTGAAGCTGCGCGAAGCTTTGGGCGGGCTGCCATTTTTCGCCGAGGATCTCGGATACATCACGCCCGACGTTCATGCCCTCCGCGAACGGCTGCAGATTCCCGGTATGGCGGTGATGCAATTTGGTTTTGGCGATGTGGGCGCCCACGCGCACCTGCCGCACACTTTCACCACCGAGAAAGTGGTGTACACCGGAACGCACGACAATGACACCTTGCTGGGGTGGTGGGCATCGGCGGCAACTGCAGACGAACGCGAGCAAGTTTTGGCGTATCTGGGACGATGCGACGATGGGGTCAACTGGGGGATGATTCGCGCCGCTTCGAATTCGGTCGCCAGCCTTTGCGTGGTGCCCTTGCAGGATGCGCTGGGACTCGGAAGCGATGCGCGTATGAACGTGCCGAGCCGCGAAGATGGAAACTGGCGCTGGCGCTTCGACCGAAAGTTGCTGTGTCCGGAAGTTGCCGAGAAGCTTTCCGCGCTCGCCCAGATTTCCGACCGGCTTCCGCAACCCGTGACCGCACCGGCAAATGAAGACTGGGCGGCCTGAGCGGTAGTGTATCCTCGCAGGCACAAGGTCAGGTCATAGTTCTCGGCTCTCAGACAAAGCTGCCAAACTTCCCTGATGGGAAGCCCCAAGACCTAAGACCTGACCCAGACCTGATTTCCTGGAGCTTGATTCCGTGACCGAACCCGTCGAGCCCATTATTCGCGCCCAGGCCGTCGAAAAGTTCTACACACAGCCGGACGGGAATCGCATTGAGGTGATTGCGCCCGTTGATCTCGACATCGAGCCTGGCAAGATTATTACCTTGCTCGGTCCCTCCGGCTGTGGCAAGTCAACGTTGCTGCGGATTCTGACCGGGCTCAGCCAGCCTTCGTCGGGCCAGGTGCTGTGGCACGACCGTCCGATCGCCTCGCAGACGGCTGGCGTAGCGATTGTTTTTCAGAGCTTTGCATTGTTCCCATGGCTCACCGTGCTCGACAACGTCGAGGCTCCGCTCGAAGCTCGCGGAGTCGCTGCCCTCGAGCGTCACAAGCGCGCGTTGCGCATTCTCGATACCGTAGGCCTCGACGGCTTCGAGAGCGCATATCCGAAGGAACTCTCCGGCGGAATGAAACAGCGCGTCGGGTTCGCGCGCGCGCTGGTCGTCGAGCCGGAAGTTCTGTTTATGGATGAGCCTTTTTCCGCGCTCGACGTGCTTACGGCAGAAAATCTGCGCAACGAGTTGATGGAACTCTGGCTGAGCAAGAAGATGCCGACGAGCGCCATTTTCATCGTCACGCACAATATCGAAGAAGCAGTGCTGCTGGCGGATCGCGTCATCGTGCTCGGAAGGAATCCGGCGCGAGTGCGCGCCGATTTTCCCGTTGAACTGGAGCAGCCGCGCGATCGCAAATCGCTGCACTTTGTCGAACTCGTCGATTACATCTACAAAATCATGACTCAGCCTGAGCTTTTTCTGGCTGCGCCTGTGACTGGAGCCACCACACAAAAGCCGGTGCGCCAGAAGTACCAAATGCTTCCTCACGCGCGCGTGGGCGGGATCGCCGGCTTGCTCGAATTGCTGCAGGACCGCGGCGGAAAGGAATATCTCCATCGCCTCTCCGAGGTTCTCATCATGGATGCGGAAGATCTGCTTCCAATCATCGAAGCCGCGGTTCTTTTGGGTTTCGCCACGCTAAAAGAAGGAGATCTGCAAATCACTCCAGAGGGCGCGCGTTTTGCCGAGGCCGACATCCTAACGCGCAAAACTCTTTTTCGCCAAGCCGCGCTGAACCACGTCGTGATCCTGCAGCAGATCGACAGCATTCTGCACGCCAAGGCCGACCGCTCGATTTCGGAAGAATTTTTCTACGACATTCTGGATGAACATTTCAGCCAGGATGAAGTGGAGCGCCAGTTCGATACGGCGATGAACTGGGGCCGCTACGCCGAGATATTTGACTTTGATCGCGAAGCGCACAGGCTGGTACTCGCCGAGCCGGTTGGGGAGCCGCACCCGCCAACCAAGACTCCGGTGCAGTCGTGAAACGTCCGCAGCGCATTGCTTTCCGGCCGCTCGTGCGGATCTGGTCGGTGCTGCCGCGTCCGAGCGCGAGTTTGCCCGACCTCGTTATGTTTTCGGCGGGTCTGGCGCTTTTTTATGGCATCGTTGAAATTGGGCGCAACTGGCTCGGGCCCTTCACGCCGCAGGTTGAAATCAGCCGGAGGATTGGCGCGCTTCCAATCTATGCCGGATACTCGTTGCTGCGCATCGCACTTGCCTACGTTTTCAGCCTGCTCTTCGCCGTCACCTACGGATATATCGCGGCGTACCGCCCGCGCGCCGAGCGCTTCATGATTCCGCTGCTCGACGTGCTGCAATCGATTCCTGTGCTGAGTTTCCTTCCGGGCGTAATGCTGGCGATGGCAGCGCTTTTTCCCGGCCATCAACTGGGTGTGGAGATGGGCGCGGTTTTGCTTATTTTTACGGGACAGGTCTGGAACATGGCCTTCAGTTTTTATGCATCGCTGAAAAGCATTCCGCGTGAGATGCGGGAAGCGGCCACGATCTATCGCTTCAACTGGTGGCAGCGCTTCCTGCAAATAGAATTGCCGTTTGCGACCATCGGTCTGGTTTGGAATTCGATGATGTCGGTGGCGGGAGCCTGGTTCTTCCTGATGGCGTGTGAGCAATTCGGCGATTTTCGCTTGCCCGGTCTTGGCTCCTACTTGCAGGCCGCTGCCGATAACGGCGACACGCGATCGATTGTCCTGGGCATTATCACGATGATTGCGGTCATTGTGATCATCGATCAGTTTGTGTGGCGACCGGTGATCGCGTGGGCAGAAAAATTCAAGATGGAGCAGGTTGAGAGCACAAGCGCGCCAACTTCCTGGGTGCTTGAGTTTCTCCGGCATTCCCATGGCGTGGCATTTTTGCGTAAAGAGGCAATTCGTCCACTCCGCGAGTGGATCATCCACTTCTTTGGCCGCAGACAAGCGGCTCATGCCGAATCAAGCCGTGAAGACACGGCTGTTTTGTGGTTGTGGCGAATCGTCGGCATTGCCGCGCTCGGCGCAATCGGGTATTCCGTCATCCGAGTGATCATGATCTTGACCGGGTTGGGTGGATCCGAATTTCGGGAAATTGGAGTTGGCCTGGCCGCGACCTTCCTACGCGTGAATCTCACTCTCGTGCTTGGCGCGCTGTGGACGATTCCCGTCGGCGTCGCTATCGGGTTCAACCCGCGCTTGGCGCGCATTGCGCAACCGCTGGCGCAGATTGCTGCATCGGTTCCGGCGACGGCTTTATTTCCGGTGGTGCTGCTCGTACTGATTCGCCTCGGAGGCGGGTTAGGCGTGGGTTCGATCGTTCTGCTGCTGCTCGGCACGCAGTGGTACATTTTGTTCAACGTGATCGCCGGCGCCATCGCGATTCCGACCGATTTGAAAGAAGCGGCCAGCGTTTTCGGCCTCCGCGGATGGGAACGGTGGCGCAAACTCATCCTGCCGGGGATTTTTCCTTTTCTGGTTACGGGCATGATCACGGCTTCTGGCGGCGCGTGGAACGCGAGTATCGTCGCCGAGTATTTCCATTTCAAAGGCGCAACTTATTCTACGGTTGGCATCGGCGCCCTGATTTCAGCAGCGACCGACGCCAAGAATTTCAATCTGCTGCTGGCTGGCACGATCGCGCTGGCTGCGGTTGTGGTCACTACTAACCGGCTGCTCTGGCGCCGGCTTTACCGTCTGGCCGAAACGCGGTTCAAACTCGAGAGCTAACTCCTTATTTGGTTCCATTTGTCTGTTCTCAGTTCTCAGTCCCGCTCATTTAGGACTTGGGACTGCGGCATCTTAGCCTTCTACATTTCCACGGATGGATAACATTACAGGGTTACTAAAAGAATACTAATTTACAAACCGTTAACCTTGCCTTCATCAGGATGCAAACAAGCCAAGGCAACAATCAGTTATGCCCAAGTTGCCGTTTGCGGAGGATGAAGACCGCAGTGCGCTAGCTGAGCCGCCGCTTTTACCGGGGATCCCGGCCTTCGTGGGAAAGTTGGTACCGTTGGAGCAGGCTCGGGAACTGTACAAGCGCGTGCGCAGTGCTCCATCTGGGTTTCGACTGGAAGCGCTGCTGGCGGAGATGAAAATAAGGCTCGAAGTTCAGCCCGCCGATCTCGAACGAATTCCGCTCAAAGGCGCGCTAGTGGCTGTGGCCAATCATCCCTTCGGTGTACTTGATGGTGTGGCTCTGGCCGTTCTTTTGTCGCGCGTACGCCCCGATGTCAAGATACTCACTAACTCACTGCTTGAAGGCATTCCCGAGTTACACGAGCAGTGCATTTTTGTGAATCCTTTTCACACTACGTCATCGACCGGCAACAATCTGAAGTCACTGAAGCAGGCAATGGAATGGCTGCGCCAGGGCGGCGCTCTAGCCGTGTTTCCGGCGGGCGAGGTCTCACAGTGGAATCTGCGTGAGGCACAGGTTACCGATCCGGCGTGGAACACGGTGGCCGCTCGCCTGGTGCGCAAGACCAATGCGAGTGCGCTGCCGGTTTATTTCGGTGGACGGAACAGCGTGAACTTCCAATTGTTGGGCTTGCTGCATCCGGGATTGCGAACACTCTTTCTGCTACAGGAGTTTCTGCAGCAGCGCGACAAAAATGTCAAAGTTCGCGTGGGTAAGGCGATCCCGTCGGAATTGATCGCGAATCTCGATAGCGACCAGGAAGCGACCGAGTATCTTCGTCTGCGGACCTACCTGCTGTCCTATCGCGGCAAGAAACCGATTTCATTGCCCTCCAAGATGCGCGCCGCGCTCCCGCGCAAGCAGGAGGCGATCGCTGCCCAGGTTCCTCCGCGATACGTTATCAGCGATATTACCGCCTTGCCGAGCGAGCGCCTGCTCGTCGAAAATGCCGACTTTTCAGTCTATGCTGCGCGCGCTTCTGAGTTGCCGCACGCGCTCGACGAATTGGGGAGGCTGCGGGAAATCACCTTTCGCGCCGCTGGTGAAGGCACGGGACGCAGCGCGGACATCGATCAGTTCGACAGCTATTACTGGCATCTGCTGCTTTGGAACAAGGAGAAGCAGGAGTTGGCCGGCGCTTATCGAGCGGGGAATACGGATGAGATCATTCGCGCGCATGGCATTAAGGGTCTCTATACGCACACGGTTTTTCGCTACGATGAAAAACTTTTTTTGAAAATTGGCTCGGCGTTGGAATTGGGCAGATCGTTCGTGTGTCCGGAATATCAGCGCCAGTATGCGCCGCTGCTGCTGCTGTGGAAAGGCATTGCGCGTTTCGTCGCGTTGCATCCTGAAACGCCAGTGTTGTTCGGCGCAGTGAGCATCAGCAACGAATACAGCAGTTTGTCGCGCGAGATGATCGTCCGCTATTTTGAGCAACGCATGGCTAACGACAAAGACGGACGCGAATTCTCCGATCTGATTCATGCCCGCACTCCGTTCCGCGCTCCCAAGCTTCGCCGCTGGGATTGCGGCGCCCTCTGCAGCGCGTTACGCGATCTCGATGAACTGGCGCAGCCTATCTCCGATATCGAAGAAGATGGCAAGGGATTGCCGATTCTCATCAAGCAGTACGAGAAGGTTGGAGGCCGGCTGGTCGGTTTCAACCTCGACCGCAAGTTCTCCGATGTGGTCGATGGTCTGGTGATCGTCGATCTCCGCCACACCGATCCATCCGTCCTTGAGCGCTACATGGGCAAAGAAGGCCAGTTGGAGTTTCGCCGTTTCCACAATCTTAATTGACGCATCACGGAAGCCCGGCTTGACTGTTCTGCCAGTCGAAACGACGCCGGGTCGACGCCCTCCACTGAAGACCTTTGCTAAATCCGCTCGCCTGTTAAACAATGAATGGTTAATCTGGTCGCGGCGGTCGGTTTCAATCTGACTGGCGCGCCGGAAAAACGCAAGGAGCCTTCATGCCCGCAACCGGAGAACTCATCCGCCTGATGAATTACATCGATGACATCGCCACCACCCTGCGCCGCATCAGCGCCAGCATCCCTGCCATGACCAAGGACGAATGCGCCAAACTTGCCGAATACATCCAGAAGTCTGAACCGAGTTATGAGAGCGTCGTGCATCAGCTCGAACAATCCGGCAAAGCGGGGAAAGAGTGACGGAGTTGCGCGCGCAAATTCATAACGAAGTTCATAAGGAAGCTGATAGCGAAGCTCGCCGCAAAGCGCGCCCAGACGTTCGCCCCGAAGTTCGTAACGAAATGTGCCCAGACGTTCGGACAGAAGTGCGCACGATCGCCGTCATCGGCGCCGGCATCATGGGACGCGGCATCGCCCACGCCGCCGCGCTTGGCGGATATCGCACGATTCTCGAAGATCTGCTGCCAAACGCTTTGCGCAAAGCGGAGACGGAAATCCGCGCCAACCTTGATAAAGCAGTCGAACTCGGCAAAGTCAACGCCACCGAGGCCGACGCCGCTTTTTCTCGCCTGGAGTATGCCGGTTCCATTGATCAAGCTGCACGCGACGCCGACCTTGTCATCGAGGCCGTCCCAGAGGAGATGGAATCGAAGATCGAAATCTTCACCATGCTCGATAAGATCTGCCGTCCGGCAACAATACTCGCGTCGAATACCTCGTCGCTCAGCATCACGGAAATCGCGAGTGTGACCTATCGCGCGAAAAAGTGCATCGGCATGCACTTTTTCAATCCCGTCCACAAAATGAAGCTGCTCGAAGTTGTGCGCGCGCTCGAAACCGATAATGCTACGCTGGCAGCCGCCGTCGAAGTTGGGAAACGGATGGGGAAGGAAGTTGTTGTCATCCGCGAATCGCCCGGCTTCATCACCAGCCGCATTAATGCCATGATCGGCAATGAGGCCTTCTACATGCTGCAGGAGGGCGTCGCGAGCGCCGAAGACATCGACAAAGCGCTAAAGATCGGCCTGAACCATCCCATGGGGCCGTTTGAACTCGTGGATCTGGTCGGACTCGACACGCGGCTGCACATTCTTGAATATCTGCACAAATCTCTGGGTGAGAAATTTCGGCCTTGCCCGCTGCTGGTGCAATATGTAAAAGCGGGAAGGCTGGGGCGCAAGTCAGGGCGGGGCGTGTTTGAGTACAGGGATATGTCGCAGCCAACATCAAGATAACCAACCTCGCACAACAAATAAACAATTCGTAATCATATAGTTACATAATATTGACTCATATAGATGAGTCAAATATACTCATTTGCATGGCGAAGCGATTACAGGTGATTTTGCAGGATACCGATTATCGCGAAATTCAGCAGGTTGCACGCGCGCGCCACATGACGATTGCGGAGTGGGTTCGTCAGGCGCTTACCCGCGCGCGCCGCCAGGAGCCACTGGGCGAGGTTGGAAAGAAAATCGCGGCCATACGGGCGGCGGCGCGAAACAACTTTCCCACGGCCGACATTGGCGAAATGTTGGCTGAGATCGAGCGCGGATACCTGCCTAAAGAGCAGCCTTGATTTTCGTCGACTCCAACATTCCGATGTATCTCGTCGGCGCACCCCACTGCAACAAGACCGATGCACAACAGTGGCTGGAAAGATTAGCGAGCGACCGCCAGCGTCTGGTTACCGACGCCGAAGTGCTGCAGGAGATTCTGCATCGCTACGTCGCCATTCATCGGCGCGAGGCGATTCAGCCCGCGTTCAGTGCCGTGTATAGAATTATTGACGAAGTGCTGCCGGTTGACAGGGTAATTGCCGAGCGCGCGAAGGAGATTGTGATTGGATATCGGCAGTTATCCGCGCGAGACGCCCTGCATCTCGCCGTCATGGAACATCACGGCATCGAACGCATATTGACTTTCGATTCCGGGTTCGATGAATTTCCCGGCATTACCCGTTTACCCTAGGGAAGGGGGCTGCCGGCGGTTAAACGCGCGGCAGCCCGTGCGTCACCTTAGTTAATGTCCTGTTTTGCCTCCAGTTGCTTCACCAGTCCATCCACATAGCTCTTCTGGTTGTCGGGAGCCCCCGCTAGCGCCAGTTTCATTTCTTTGGCGGCGTCGCCGAAGTTGCCCTGCGCGCAGTAGATTCGCGCCAGTCCCGAGTGAATGAACCATTGGTCAGGATGCTTCTGTGCATTCTCGCGGAAGATGGCAAATGCCTCATCGCTTCGCTTTTCGGCCTGCAGGCCGCGCGCGTACATATGAACCTGCAGCGGGCTCGCCATATCCAGGGCTTTTTTCTGAGCGACCGCGGCATCTTCTTTGCGATTAAGCGCCGTCAGCACTTTCGCTTTGGTGATCTCGTTGTCGAAACGATCTTCCTGTTCGATCGATTTGTTGGCATAGATCAGCGCATCGTCCAGATCGGTTTTTTCCGTCAGCAGGTAATTCGATGCGTCGTTCCAGCTCATCCAGGTGTATTGCGAAAGATTTCGCAGCTGTTTCTTCAGGCTGGCCTCGACCACGTCGTGCACATCGACTGATACCTTGAATGGGACCGCGATCTTTTCCCACTCCAGTTCCACTAGCGCCGAATCCGGTTGCAGTTGATCGAAGTCGTAGGTCAGCGCGTTATGCATATCGGCAGCCGCCGGTTTCACGGTCACGCGCAGGGCGTCTTCTGCTTGGTCATAAGTGAAGGATCCCCAGGACGTCGAATTCTTCGAGAAAATGATCGTCCACTCGTCGGCATTGGGAATCATGTGCAGGCCATAGGTTCCGGCGGCGAGCGGCTTGCCTTCGATCATCACGGCGTCGCTGAACGAGATGGTCGTATTCTCATTCGCTCCGGCGCGCCACACCTTGCCATAGGGAACCAGCCCTCCCCAAACTTTGCGGCCGTTCACCCGCGGCCGGTGGTAAGAGATGGCGATATCGGTAATACCGATGCGTTGTGTAACCAGCGCCCGCTGGCTCTGACGGGGTAGGTCGAGCACAAAAGATTGCGCCGGGCTTAAGCCCGGCATCGCTGCCATCAACAGGCAGAAGACGAATCCGCGCAAAACATTTCGAAGCATAGGGAAAACCTCCTTCGATGTGTCAACGTGCACGCACTCAGATTTTGCAGAAAACGGGCCTTCGCGGAGGCCCGCGATCCCTGGTCGGCTCTTAGACGCTAGGCGAAGCCAAACGTAAGCAGGTGATACGCAAGGCTCTTGGCTTTCCGTGTCGCGCGTTTTTTCATGGAACTCGCTTTCCGCTTCTCTCGTATTACCTAATAGATGGCGTTGAACTTCCGTGCGAGAGGATCGCTCTGCCATCGCCATACTGCACCATGCGCGTGCTGATCGAAATCGTTCGCCAGTCGCTGGCCACGCTGTGGGCGCACAAGCTGCGCTCATTTCTGACCATGTTCGGCATCGCTTGGGGTGTTGGATCGCTGCTTCTGCTGGTCGGCCTGGGTGAGGGTTTCCGCAGCGGGCAGGCCAGGGAACTAAAGAATCTTGGCGAGGATATTATGTTCACCTTTCCCGCGCGTATTCCCGCCGTCGAAGGCAGCACGCAGTCGGGCCAAATCTACCATTTTACATACGGGGATTACGTCGCCGTTCGCAGCGAGGCGCGCTCGCTCAAGTACGTTTCGCCCGTACTCAACCGTGAAGACATTCGCGCCGTCAGCGATTACGGTTCGACCAACGGCCAGGTTTTTGGCGTTGCGCCTGAGTACAACCAGATACGCACCATCCCCGTCGGGCCGGGACGCTGGTTCGACGATGAGGATAACGCTGAAACTCGCCGCGTGGCGGTGGTTGGCTGGGAACTTCTAAAAAACATATTTCCGGGCCGGCCGGCTGTGGGTTCCTCCATCTTGCTCAACGACATCCGCTTTGAAATTATCGGCGTGCTCAGCAAAGTAGGGCAGGACGGCAATAACGGAACCAATGCGCGCATTTTTGTTCCCATCGAAACCATGCGCAACCTGTTTCGCCTGAAAGAACAGAACAGCGAAGATGCGATTTCATTTCTGAATTACCGTCCGCTTACGCCCAGCGGACATTTGGCCGCAAAGCAGGAGGTTCACGAAATCATCGCCCGCCGTCACGGCTTCGATCCCAAGCTTGAAGAATCGTTCGAAGATTGGGACACGATCGAAAACAACCGGCGCGTGGGCAAGATCTTCGACGGCATGGACTATTTTCTGGGCGTGGTCGGGGTGGTCACGCTTGCTCTCGGCGCGATCGGGATCATCAACATCATGCTGGTGTCGGTGACCGAACGCACGCGAGAGATTGGACTGCGCAAGGCGCTCGGCGCTACTCATCGCGCCATCATGACTCAGTTTTTTGTCGAAGGTGCATTCCTCACAGCTCTTAGCGGAGGCATTGGGCTGGCCATTACCACGGCGTTGGTAACGCTTCTGGCGTCTTTGCCGTCACCGGAGGGATTCGACACGCCACGCATTGTTCCGTCGTCGGCAGTGATCGCGATTCTTTCGCTGGCGGTTGCCGGAATCGCCGCCGGACTTTATCCGGCTCGTCAGGCAGCGCTACTGCCGCCGGTAGAGGCCCTGCGGCAGGAATGAAGAAGATTGAGTAATTTTGAAATTGAGTAATTGTGAAATTTGGTAATGGTTGATTCCGTAATTTTGTGATTTGAAGACCGAACGCGCTTGAGATTTTCAAATTACACAATTATCCGATTACTCAATTACGAAATCTTAAAGTGCTCAATCGGAATGAAAAGTTAACAAACATCCATGTTGATCGAACTGGCTCGACAGGCTTACAACGCGCTCAGGCACAATCGCCGTCGCAGCATCCTCACTATGCTAGGCATGGCATGGGGTATCGCGACGGTTGTGCTGCTGCTCGCTTTTGGCACCGGATTTGAGCGCGGCCTGTGGCTCGCTTTTCGCTC
>JASHOU010000028.1 GCA_030038475.1 Terriglobales bacterium
AGCCCGTAATCTTGAAGCCGCCCGTCTGCTCCTCGAACGCGGCGCGCCCGCTAATGCCCGTCAGCAAGCGGGATGGGCTCCGATTCACGCCGCCGCGCAGAACGGAGACCGGCCGATGGTCGAACTGCTCCTCAAGCATGGAGCCGACCCCAAACTAGCCAACGATGACGGTAAGACGCCCGCCGTGATTGCTCGAGAAAAAGGGAACGCGGGGATCGCTGCGATGCTGGAAAAGTAAGGGCCGAAAAAGCGGACCAACGACCGGAAGCGCGAAACATAGATCAATTCCATCTTATTGATAATAATGACTTTAACTATTCCGGTAGTGACCCGCCGCTCCTATTCTCAATCTGCAGCCAACGCCTTGCGCCTTCGACTCCCAAGTCATGCTTACCCAACCGTTACTCAAGGCTCGGTCCCTGTAATCTTAGTGTCGATCTTCGCATCTAACCGGCTATAATGAGCTATCGGTTCCCGCCCCCGGGATAACTCAAAAAAGCGACGATCAAACCAGGTTCACACAGAGCAGGTTCAAAAAGCGAAGATCAAAATTATGTCAACGAAGTTAAAGATCGCCATCATCGCCAGTTCGCTGGCGATTCTGCTGTTCACCCTTGCCGGAGGCTTTGTCAACGTTCGCGCCTCCTCGAATGATGGCGCCTATCGCCAGCTCTCGGTTTACAGCGAAGTGCTGTCGCGCATCCGCCTCGAATACGTCGAGGAGCCCAACATCGCTGGCGTGACCGACGGCGCGCTGCATGGACTGCTCGAATCCCTCGACGCGAATTCCAGCTACCTTTCGCCCGAGGAGTACAAGCACTACAAATCGATGAAGAGCGGCGGTAAGGCCGATATCGGCGCCGACATCTCCAAGCGCTTCGGCTACGCGGCCGTGGTCGCGGTGATTCCCGGAGGCCCGGCAGAAAAAGCCGGAATCGAGAGCTCCGACATCATCGAGTCGATCGAGGGCAAGAGCACACACGACATGTCCCTGGCTGAGATTCGCAGCGTGTTAGCGGGAGAACCCGGAACAACGGTCAATGTGGCCGTGGTGCGGCCGCGTCGCGCCGAACCGCAGAAGATTGCCATCACGCGGGAACTTATAACCATCCCGCCCGTCAGCGACAAAATGCTCAGCGACAACGTCGGCTACATTCAGGTCGACTCTTTTCCGGAAGGCAAATCGCAGGAGATCGCCGCCAAGATTAGCGATTTGCAGAAGCAAGGAGCGAAGAAACTCGTGCTCGATCTGCGTAACTCGGCCGGCGGCGTGGAATCGGAAGGCGTCGCCACCGCGAATCTTTTCCTTGACCATGGCACGATCACATATCTCCAGGGGCAGAAGTACCCGCGCCAGGCCTTCAACGCCGACCCCTCCAAAGACCTAACCAAGCTTCCTGTAGCAGTCTTGGTAAATCGCGGCACCGCTGGCCCGGCCGAAATTGTGGCCGCCGCCATCCTGGAAAACGCGCGCGGCGACGTGGTCGGAGATAAAACCTTTGGCGACGGTTCGGTGCAGAAGCTGATTGAAATGCCCGACAACTCCGCACTGATTCTTTCCGTCGCAAAGTACTATTCGCCGAGCGGAAAGGCCATTCAGGACACTGCCGTCACACCCAACGTTTTGGTAGCTGACTCTACCGACGATGAAGGCGGATTACCCGACGAAGATGACGTCACGACTCCCGATGAACAACACCAGAAAGTAAAAAGCCCGATCGATGACCAGCTGAACAAGGCGCTCGAGGTTTTGAAGAATCGGGAATCGAAAGGATAATACAGCGAGGTTTCAAGGTTTCAAAGATAAAGATCGCCCGCTCCGGCGGGTGATTTTTTTTGCGCGAAACTCGATTCGGGTGAAATTCAATGGGTGTGAAATTAAAGAAGAAACCAAGCTGCCGCAGGCGGTACCATTGAAACATTGAAACCTTACACCTTGGGCCGCCTTACGCTTTGCGATGAAGATCATCTACCAACATCTTCCCACGGTCGAAATTGCTGGACGCAAACTGGTGGGCCGCGTCCTGTTCGGATTGCTCGTCCTGCTCTCTGCCGCCGTAGGCGCGGCGGCTGGATTAATTCTGGTCTACTCGACCGATCTGCCGCAGGTCGAGGCACTCGAACGCTATCGTCCCAGCTCGGTGACCGAACTTTATGACGATCATGGCAGAGTCATCGGCAATTTCGCTCTGCAGCGCCGCGTCATTGCCACCTACGACGATTACCCGCCAGTGCTGCGCGACGCTCTGACCTCGATCGAAGACAAGGATTTCTACAAGCACTCGGGAATCAACCTGTGGCGTATCGCGGGCGCCGCCTATCGCGACATCGAATCTGGAGGCAAAGTGCAGGGCGCGTCCACGCTCACCATGCAGCTCGCCCGTAATTTGTTTCTTTCTCCCGACCGTTCGTTCTATCGCAAGATGCAGGAATCGCTGCTCGCCATCCAAATCGAACGGCGCTTCACCAAGCCGCAGATTTTCACCCTTTACGCCAACCAGATTTTCCTCGGTCACGGCGCTTACGGATTTGAAGCTGCCTCGGAATACTATTTCAGCAAGCCCGCCAGACAGTTGAAGCTGGAAGAAGCCGCGCTCCTCGCCGGCCTTCCCAAGGCGCCGCAATACTATTCCCCCATCATGCATCCGGAGCGCGCCATCAAGCGTCGCAATCTGGTGCTGAATGCCATGCTTGAAGATGGCAAAATCACGGCGGTGCAGGCCACCGACGCCAAGAGCAAGCCTATCGCGCTCAACGTGCAGAAGGATCAGAATGTCCTGGCTCCGCATTACGTGGAAGAGATTCGGCGTTACCTCGATGCGAAGTATGGCGCCGACCAGGTGCTCGAAGGCGGATTGCGCGTTTACACATCGCTCGATCTGGATCTGCAAAAGGCCGCCAATCATGCGGTTCTTGATGGTCTCGCCGCCTATGAGCGACGCCATGGCTGGCGCGGCAAACTCCTCAACGTGATTGCCGAGGGTCAGAAGCTCGACAAATACCAGGATCCAGACTGGGACGAAGACGCTGAAGTGAATAGTTATACTCACGCGCTGGTTGTGCAAGTCTCGCCCACCGGCGCGACAATTCGCTTCGGCCAACATACCGCGACTCTTTCGCCGGCCGATATAGCCTGGACCAAGCTCAAGCTTCCTGCAATTTTCCGCGTCGGAGACATCGTCTATGTCAAAGTGCTCTCGCTCGATCCCAGTGCAAAGTCGCGCGTCAGCCTCGAAGAGGATTCAGGAACCGAGGGAGCGCTGGTCGCCATCGATAACGCCACTGGAGAGATCAAAGCGATGGTCGGCGGCCGCGACTTCAATCTCTCCAAATTCAATCGCGCTGCGCAAGCCTTGCGCCAGGTGGGTTCGTCGTTCAAGCCTTATGTCTACACCGCGGCCATCGACCAGGGAGCCAGCCCTGACGACACGATTCTCGATGCGCCGGTAATTTTTCAAACTGCCTCCGGCCCGTATCTGCCCCATAACTACGACGACAAATTTGAGGGAACAATCACCCTCCGCCGCGCGCTCGCGCAATCCCGCAACATTCCTGCGCTCAAACTCGCCGACCGCATCGGCATTAAAACCGTCATCGACTACGCGCACCGGTTCGGCGTGACCGCCAATATTCCCACATATCTTCCCGTCGCGCTCGGCTCGGCTGAGATTACGCCCCTCGAACAAACCTCGGCTTTCACCGTGTTCCCCAACGACGGCGTGCGTGTGGCTCCGCGCTACATCATCAAGGTGACCGATTACGAAGGCCGCATCTTGGAAGAGGATTATTCCGACATCAAAGATGTAGTCAGTTCGCGCACCGCGCGCATCATGACCTCGATGCTGCGCGAGGTGGTGCTCCACGGCACGGCGATGGCTGCCGCTAAAATGCCCTATCCGCTGGCCGGCAAAACCGGAACGACCAACGACTTCACGGACGCCTGGTTTGTGGGTTTTTCGCCCTCGCTCACCTGCGGCGTGTGGATCGGCTACGACGAAAAGAGATCGCTCGGCGACAAAGAGACCGGAAGCCGAGCTGCCTTGCCCATCTGGATGCAGTTCATGACCGCCGCGCTCGTCGGCAAAGATCCCGGCGAGTTTCAACCTGCGCCCGCACCGCAAGGATCAGCCGTCGCGCGGAAAGTCGACACTCCCGACATTGCCCCCGGCGACGGGGAAGGGCACTAGAAGCCGTTATCGAGAGCCAGCGTCCTCGCCCGGCCGCTGCACTGCCGGACCGGCAAAACAGTCGCCCCATCTAAATCATGCTTACAAGAGAAGCTTCCGCATCAGCCGCCCGATCCGCACGATTCGATACAGAGGAAACAGCGGTTCAGGCAAGCGCACCGCCTCAACTTCCCCCTCACCTGGCGTCCACACTAAGCGCCAGATATATTTCCAGCGGTCACGGTGCCGCTCGCGCAATTTCAGAATCAGGCGAAAATATTCGGTCGATTCAAAATCATAGGTCGCACCGCGAGCCAGACGCTCGGCAAATTCCTTACCGAGAACTGGCACCAGCGGATCGGCCGCAATCATTTCCTCGGCCGGCTGCGGCAGCTGCGCGTGAAGCAGATTCTTCGCCAGCCAGAAACTTACGCCGAGAATGCGAGCTACTCCCAGCGCCTGTGCGCGTGAGAATACAAGCGCGTAGTCAATATGCGGGTTGCGCAAAGTATCCGCAACATCTGAAAGCCAGATCAGCCGCATCCAAAGATGCTTGCCGGCATGCACGCACAGCACCAGCAGCGAGTCTTCTGAAGACAAACACGGCATCTCGCATCCGCCAACGACAATCCGGCCCGCGCGAGCGAGCAATCCAGCCACGTCAAGCTCAATGCCATAAAAATGGGGCAGCAGCGCCCACTGCAGCTCGACCAGATTCTTTCCTGCAATGCCGTCAAACGAGCGCTCATAGCCAATCTTCAAAAACAATCGCTCAACCGCCGCGCTATATTCGGCCGTTGGCCGATACCCAATCTCAGCAAGAGACTGCTTTGCTCGCATGAAATCACCCGAAGAGATCAGGAAGTCGAGATCGGAAAAGCTGCGCAGCGCCGGATCGCCATAAAGCGATTGCGCCAGCGCCGGCCCCTTGAACGGCACCGCGCGCAGATGATCGCGCTCGAAGTGCTGCATGATGCGCGCCAGTTCGGTGGTGAACCACAAACTGCGGCGCAGGTTCGATTCATACGCCGATCGCAGCGAGCGTCCAACTTCCTGCGGAAGCCCGGCGGCAGACTCGATCGGACCGCGCTGAACGTCGTCGGTTCCGATCAGATTGCAAGCTACCAGCGGAAGAACGCCGTGAAACTCGGCCAGCCGAAGAACTCCGTTCCAATCGAGTGCCGGAGTGTCGATTGCCGAAGCCCGGTCCGCACTCCACTCACCGCGTCCCGAACCAAGCAACGCGCACAGGAATTCGAACTCATTCACTCCCCGCCCCTGGTGGTCGTCGACTCGCGCAGGGTTCCGCGTCGCCCGAACGTTCGTTATCATCTAATTGACGGATGGCTCAGTTTAAAACTTTCGACGCGCGGCTGGTTCGCTCCATCTCGCTCTCCGAGTTTACCAAGCACCTTGAACTCGAAGTGAATGGAGTCACCCACTTCGGCTTCGTTCCCGGCCAATGGCTCTCGGTGAAGGCGACCACCCCCGAAGGCGAAGAGATGACGCGCGCCTACTCGATCGCGTCGCCGCCCTCGGAAAATGGACACTTCGCTTTTTGCCTGAACCGCGTCGACGATGGCTTCATGTCGAACTACCTCTGCAATCTTCGGGAAGGCGATCAAATCAAGTTTCAAGGACCGTTCGGCAATTTCATTCTGCATCCACCCCCGCGCGACACCATCTTTATCGCCACCGGAACCGGGATTGCGCCCTTCCGCTCTATGCTGCACTGGCTGCTGGCGGAAAACGAACGTCACCAGGATCGGCAGTTTTGGCTGCTCTTCGGCGCGCGGACTGAGCAGGACCTTTACTATCGCAAGGAGTTTGCGCAACTCGCCACCCGGCACTCCAACTTTCATTTTCTGCCCACGCTCAGCCGCGCTCCCGAGGAATGGCAGGGATTGCGCGGCTATGTGCAGGAACATGTGCCCGAGATCGTCGGTTACCGCACCGACATGCATGCCTATATCTGCGGACTCGACAAAATGGTCAAGGCCAACCGCGAACTGCTCAAAGGCCTGGGCTGGGATCGCACCGCGATCCGTTACGAGCGCTACGACTGACTTCGCTGATATGAGCGCCCTGATATCGTCATAGGCGTTGGAGGAAATCCATCATGTACGCAGCCAATAACCAGCGTTACGACTCCATGCAATATCGCCGCTCGGGACGCAGCGGCATTCAACTGCCTGCCATTTCCCTCGGGCTATGGCATAACTTCGGTGGCGTCGATAACTTCGAAAACTCCCGCGCCATGCTGCGCCGTGCCTTTGATCTCGGTATCATTCATTTCGATCTGGCCAATAATTACGGCCCTCCCTACGGATCGGCGGAAGAAGCCTTTGGCCAAATCCTAAAGAAAGATTTTCTGCCCTACCGCGACGAACTCATCATCTCCACCAAGGCCGGCTGGGACATGTGGCCCGGCCCCTACGGCAATTTCGGTTCGCGCAAATATATGCTCGCCAGCCTCGACCAGAGCCTCAAGCGCATGGGCCTCGATTATGTCGATATCTTCTACCACCATCGTCCCGACCCTGAGACGCCAATGGAAGAATCGATGGGCGCACTCGACACCGCGGTGCGCTCGGGCCGCGCGCTCTACGCGGGCATCTCGGCTTATAACGCCAAGCAAACCGCCGAAGCGCTCAAGATCCTGCGCGATCTCGGAACTCCGTGCCTGATTCATCAACCGAAATACTCAATGTTCGTCCGCGATCCGGAACAGGGATTGTTCGACGTGCTCGAAAAAGAAGGCGTCGGCGCGATCGTCTTCAGCCCGCTCGCCCAGGGATTGCTCTCGGATCGCTATCTGCACGGTATTCCCACCGATTCGCGGGCGGCACGCGATTTCTTTCTGAAGAAAAAAGATATTAGTGAGGCGATGCTGGCGCGCATTCGCGAATTGAATGACATCGCCGCACTGCGCGGGCAAACGCTCGCGGAAATGGCCGTGGCCTGGGTGCTGCGCGATCCGCGCGTCACCAGCGCTCTTGTCGGAACAAGCAGAGTTTCGCAAGTCGACGACAACGTGCGCGCCCTGAACAACCTGAAATTCTCTGCCGCAGAGTTGCAGAGGATCGACGGTATCCTCGCTCAGAAACAGCCAGCGGCATAACCGAAATTGCCGATCTGACGAAATTCCTCTATAGTTCAGGGTCGCGATTGTTGCGCGTGCCCGCTACACAGATCCTTTGCCCGAACTCTCTCCCGACGCGATTGCTGCGTAGACGGTCCGGCAACCATAAGCGAAACCCAATCCCTATGAAAAAGCGTCAACTCTTTCCTGCTCTCATTATCGCGATAATTTCTACAATAGTTCTGCTTTTCGCGGGCTCGGCTCGCGCTCAACAAACCAGCTACGACTTCCTAATCACCGGCGCACGCATCGTCGATGGCACCGGTGCTCCCTGGTATTTCGGGGACATCGGAATTCGCGGCGACCGCATCGCGGCCATTGGCGATCTTCACGATGCCGCAGCCAAGCAGCGCATCGATGCTTCGGGCCTAGTGGCTTCGCCCGGATTCATCGACGTTCAGGGCCAGTCGGAATTCAACATTCTCATCGACAATCGCGCCGCCAGCAAAATCACCCAGGGCGTGACCACCGAGATTACCGGCGAAGGATCGTCGATTGCGCCGGTCAACGATCGGATGCTCGAGGACATGAAGGATGGCGCGAAGAAATATGGCGTCACGCTTGATTGGCGCACGCTCGATGAATACTTCCGGCACTTCGAGCGCGTCCGGCCCGCCATCAACCTTGGTACATTTGTCGGCGCGGGCGGTCTGCGCGAATACGTCGTCGGCAAAGACAATCGCGCGGCAACGCCGGCGGAACTCGAGCAAATGCGCCAGTTGGTTGCCCAAGCCATGCAGCAGGGCGCTTTCGGGCTAAGTTCGGCGCTGCAATACATGCCCGATTCCTTTGCCTCGACCGACGAAATCGTCGAACTGGCCAAGGTTGCGCGGCAATACGGAGGAGTTTACTTCACGCACCAGCGTTCGGAAGCCGATCAGATTTTCCAGTCCCTAGATGAAGTCTTTGCGATCTCCGAACGTGCAAACATTTCCGCAACCATCTGGCACCTGAAAACCGCCTACAGCGAAAACTGGGGCAAGATGCCCGAAGTTCTGGCGAGGATTCAAGCCGCTCGCGCCCGCGGAATCGATGTAGCTGCGAGCGTTTATCCCTACACGCGCGGTTCCAACGGCTTGGTTGCGTGCTTTCCAACCTGGGTACAGGAGGGCGGCACCGACAAAATGATCGCCCGCCTGAAAGATCCCGCTCAACGCGCCCGCGCGCAAAAAGAAATGGACGAACCGAGTTCCGTCTGGCAGAACCAGTGGCGCGGATCGGGAGGTGGCGCGGGCGTGACGCTGATTCAGGTGCTGAACCCTGACCTGCGCAAGTATGAAGGCATGAACTTCGAAGAAATCGGCCGCGAGATGGGCAAAGATCCCAAAGATGCGGCCATGGATATCGCTATCGCCGATCATGGCGAGAGCGAGGTCGTCATTGCCATCATGCAGGAAGATGATGTCCGCGCTGCGGTCTCGAGTCCGTTGGTGTGCTTCGGCTCCGATTCTCCAGCGCAGGCCGAAGACGGGCCGTTGAGCTTGACCAAAGCCCATCCCAGAGCCTTCGGAACCTTCCCTCGCGTTTTCGCCGAGTATGTGCGCACCGAGCACACCATGAGTCTCGAAGAAGCCGTGCGCAAAATAACTTCGCTGGCCGCCAGCCGGGCTGGAATTATGGATCGCGGAATCCTGCGTCCGGGCATGATGGCCGATATCACACTCTTCGACGCGGCCGCGATTCAGGATCTCGGCAGCTACAAAGATTCTCTCCATTACTCTGCCGGTGTCAAAGATGTTTTCGTCAATGGCCGGCCGGTGGTGCGCGACGGCAAAATCACCGACGAGCGCCCCGGAAGAGCGTTGCGTGGGCCGGGTTACAAAGCGGTTCCATGAACGGCAGAACCTCACGATGCGAATGCAGCTTCGCAGACTGACACGCCTCACGAACGCCTACAGCAAGAAACTGGCGAACCTGAAAGCCGCCGTCGCGCTGCACTTCGCGTTTTATAATTTCTGCCGTGTTCATACGTCCCTTCGCGTTACACCCGCGATGGAAGCGGGGTTGAGCGATCACGTTTGGTCGATTGCTGAACTGTTGGCAGCGGCATAGAATTGCCGCTGCCAATCGAGGTGCACATTAATGTCGATTCAAAAAGTGCCCGTGATTGTATGTCCAGGCTGCCAAGAACGAACTGTTCTCCCGCATGGAAACCTTCGAGGTATATTTCAACCTCAGTGGTACTGGCCCACGGACGAACCGATTCTAAAATTCGCGTGCCCTCGCTGCGAGCTGCTGTCCGAGCATCAAAAACAAGATGTCCTTCTGGAGATACGCGATATATCGGACCTAAACTCACTCCCCAGTGTTTTCTGGAGAGTCGAGTGTTCATGCGACCAAGAAAGCTGCGACTTTCCAGTTGTAGTGCACACCAAAACCGCACCAAATGCTCTACCGACCGAGCCACGCGATGTGGTAAGACGCGCCAGACCCACTGCCCGCTGCGCGCAAGGACATCCACTAGCCGATGCCTTATCGTCTGACGTGATCGACTTTGAACACTGACAGTTTGGCTATGCCACGTCATTTAAGACAAGACCCACCGTCTTCCCCCAGTTGACGCCTGCTCTCTCCCGCGCATACGATATTCGTTTGACCTCATGAGGTAACGAGGGCTGTGAAGCGTGACTTTCGCTTCACCGCAGGCAGCAATCATGGATAAAAAGAAGCTCGAAGCGTTCAGAAAAAGGCTCGAAACCCGGCGTCAGGAATTGCGCCACATGGTCGTGCGCAATCAGCAGGACGGTCGCACCGCCGACGATGAGGCCACCCAGGACGTCGCCGATCGCGCCGCGAGTTCCTACAACAAGGAATTTCTTTTCAGCCAGAGCAATAACGACCGCCAGTTGCTGAACATGGTCGACAATGCGCTAGCGCGCATCCGCGAAGGCAGCTTCGGAGAATGCGTCTCCTGCGGCAAAGAGATCAATGCCAAGCGGCTCGAAGCCGTTCCTTGGACTCGTCATTGCATCGAGTGCCAGGAAAAAGCGGAAAAGGGACTCCTGGAAACCGCGCAATAGTTTTTCGTGTGGCGCGGGCGTTCTCGTCCGCGCAAATCCTCGGCGAGCGGAAACTCTCTTCGTCGCGGTGACAACAAATTTACAAATCCCTTACTTCCATCTGACAACTCATCCCACGCGTCCCAGATAGCATTCCTCTCGCCGCAAGGTCAGGATTTTTTCCGCCGTGCGTGGGCAGGCATTGGCACAAGTCCAATCCGCCACTAGTTTCGTTTGAGGAGAGTTTTGCTATGCATCGAGTATCGCGCAACCACCTTTTCGCCGCTACATTGTTTGTTCTCACCTTGTTTGTTGCTGCTAACTTCGCCTGGGCCGAGTGTGGCCAGGCGTATTCCGCTACCACCTTGGTAAAAAGCACCGGCAAGAAAGGCGACAAGCAGCTCATCAATCCCTGGGGACTTGCCTATGGCCCCAGCGCACCGTTCTGGCTCAGTGATGAAGGCTCGGGGCTCTCCACGCTTTATACCGGTACGGGCGCCAAGCAGAGTCTGGTAGTCACGATTCCACCGGCCTCCGGCACAGGGCTGGGCACGCCCACCGGCATTGTCTACAACGGTTCGAGCCAATTCCAGATCGACAGCTGGACCTCGGAATTCATGTTCGCCACCCTCGACGGCACCATCAGCGGCTGGTCGCACTTTGACCCGGATAACGCCCTGATCGGCGTCAATAATTCGGCCGCCGGCTCCGTCTACACCGGACTGGCGGTCACCAGCCATGCCTCGGGTAATTACGTCTATGCCGCAGATTTCGCCAACGGCAAGATTGACATGTACGACGGCAATTTCAATTTCGTCATGTCGTTCACCGACCCGTCGGTGCCCGCCACCTTTACCCCGTTTAACGTTCAGGACATCAACGGCCAGCTCTATGTCGCTTACGCCGCCATCAACGAGAACGTCAAAGGCGGATACATCGACATCTTTAACGAGGACGGAACGCTGGTACAAACTTTGATCAGCGGCGGTAAGGTTCTCGACCAGCCTTGGGGTTTCGCCCTGGCGCCTTCGGACTTCGGCGTGCTCAGCAACACCCTGCTGATCAGTAACAACACGAACAGCGGAACCATTAACGGCTTTAATCCGACGACCGGCGCGTTCGTTGGGACCATCAAAGATTCCGCCGGCAAACCGATTCACATCAACCAGCTCTGGGGGATCGAATTCGGTGGCGGTTCGTCCGAAAACGGCGATGCCGACCAGTTGTTCTACACCGCCGGACCCAAGAACAATGCCGCCGGTATCTTCGGCGTGATCAACGTAGACTGACGGCTCTTAAATTGACGAACGCCCTACCCCTCCGCCCTAGCGGAGGGGTTTTTTACGTGGGACCCGATCTATGACGCCGCTGAACACTCGGTCTAAGCCACTGATTCTACTAAGTCTACGATCATCGCCCATTTGTGTCCGAACTCGACCAGAATGGTGTAAATGGCCCCTTCGGGCCATGCCGATCTTTAACTTTCCTTACCGAATACAACGAAAGCGATGGTATGATCCTCTAACCCAGCACGCCGCGTCTGTGGGGCGGCGGGGAAACTCTAGAACTTACAAGGTGAAAGTTATGGCTTGGTCCACTCCCGTTTTTGAAGAAGTTGTTCTGTGCTGCGAAATCAACTCCTACGTGAGCGCGAAACTCTAAACCCCGCAAATGCAGGTTCGGATCCTCGGTTCTGCGGCCGGGGGTAGGTTCCCGCAGTGGAATTGCGGCTGCGGAAACTGTGCGGGTATCCGCAACAAGAAATTTCCCGGCAAGGCCCGCACTCAAGCACAACTGGCGCTGAGCGCCGAGGGTTCCACGTGGTTTCTGGCCGGAGCTTCTCCCGACTTAGCTTCGCAAATCGAAAGCTGCGCCAATCTTCATCCGCGCACTTTGCGTAATATCCCGCGCGATTCTCCTATTGCCGGCGTAGTGCTCGCTGGCTGCGACCTCGATCACATCCTGGGATTGCTCCTCCTGCGCGAACTTCAGCCTCTGCGCGTCTATGCCGCTCCATCGATCTTGCAGATTCTGCGCGAAGAGAACAGCATGTTCGCGATGCTCAATCGGGTTGAGCCGCAGGTCGTTTGGACAGCGATGAATTCCGGTCTGTCATTTCCTTTGCTCGCCGCCGATGGAACACGTTCCGGCCTGTCGTGTGAAGTCCACTTCCTCTCCGGCCGCTATCCGCATTACGTCAAGAGTGACCGCGGCAAACTCGCCGCCGATCAAGCCACGGCTGCGTTGTTTTTCGAGTCGGGCTCGCGCAAACGCGTCGCCTACATTCCCGCGATCGGCGATCTAACCGACACGCTGATCAAAAAGATGGAGCGTGTCGACATGCTTCTGTTCGACGGCACCTTCTGGAGCGATGACGAACTGCAACGCGTCCAGGGAAGCGGCGAGACCGCGCACCAGATGGGCCATATTCCAGTGGAAGAAAGTTTGCGCCTGTTGAAGAATATTAATATTAAAGTCGGCCGCAAGATGTTCGTTCATATCAACAATACGAATCCAATCCTCAACGAAACGAGCGCCGAACATCGCGCCGTGCGCCAAGCCGGATGGGAAGTGGCGGAGGACAATTGGCAACTGGAACTGTAGAGGCAAACGCCGCCAGCGATCGCAAACTCACCTTCGACGAGCTGCGCGCAGCCATGCGCCGCGTCGGCGAAGAGCGCTATCACCACAGGCATCCCTTTCACCTGCTGATGCACGAAGGCAAACTCAGCCGCGGCCAACTCCAGGCCTGGGCGCTCAACCGCTATTACTACCAGTCGATCATCCCAATCAAAGACGCGATCATTCTCTCCCGCGCCACCGATCCCGCCTTCCGCCGCGTCTGGCGCAAGCGCATTGTCGATCACGACGGAGACGCGAATCGCAACGGCGGAATCCTGCGCTGGATCAAACTGGCCGAAGCAACCGGGCTGGATCGCGAGCGCGTCATCCAGGGCCTCGAGGTTCTTCCCGCTACGCGCTTCATCGGAAATGAATACCTCAACCTCGTTCGCACGCGGACATTTCTCGAGTGCGTCGCCTCTTCACTCACCGAGCTTTTTTCCCGTGACCTGATCGCCCTGCGCATGGAGAAGCTGCGCCAGCATTATCCCTGGCTCGCCTCGGGGCTCGATTACTTCGAGGCGCGGCTGACCGAAGCTCCCGAAGATGCTGCCTTCGCCATCCAGTACGTGTTCGATCATGCCGCCACTCGCGCGGAACAGGAAAGCGCCATCCGCGCCCTGCGCGACAAGTGCGACATTCTGTGGGCGCAGCTCGACGCGCTCTATTTCGCCTACGTCGAGCCGGGCTGGCCGGCTCCAGGCGCATTTAGAATTGAGTCAGAACGCTGATCTGTGATGCGCGGCATGACGGAAAACATCGAGGTAACCCGTGGCTGAACTGGTCGACGCAAGCGTTCCCAAGCTGGCCGCAGGATGCCGTTGGGGAGGCACAACCGAAGCGCCGGTCGTGCTCTTTCCCGAGGGCGCGATCCGCGTAGAGGGAACGGGCCGCATCATCCTCGAACTCTGCGACGGCCATTTTTCGCTGGCCGAAATTGTACAGAAGCTGCAACAGCAGTTTATGCTGGCGCCGAAAGATAAAATTCGCTCCGACGTCCAGACATTTCTCGAGCAGTTGCACGCGAAAAGAATTATCGATTATTAACGACGATTGAGTCATTGAATCATTGAGGTGTTGAATCATTGGTTTTCAATGACTAAATGACTAAGTGATTCGATGACTCAATATCTTCATCCCCTCGCCCTCATTGCCGAGATCACGCACCGCTGCCCCTTGCACTGCGTCTACTGCTCGAATCCGCTGGAGCTCGCCTCTCGCAGCGAAGAACTCGCGACCGCCGACTGGCTGCGCGTCTTCAGCGAGGCCGCAGCCCTCGGCGTTCTGCATCTTCATCTCACCGGAGGCGAACCGCTGGCCCGTCCCGATCTCGCCGAATTGATCGCCGGCGCGCGCCAGTCGCGCCTCTACACCAATCTCATCACCTCAGGAATCGGCCTTTCACGCGAGCGTCTGGCGCAGCTTGTCGACGCCGGACTGGATCACATCCAGCTCAGCTTTCAGGATGCGAACGAAGCCTCCGCCAACTGGATTGCCGGCGCGCGCGCCCACGCCCACAAGCTCGAACTCGCCGCCTGGATTCAAAAGCATCAGACCGGCCAACGTCGCATCGCCTTTACCGTCAATCTCGTCGTTCATTGCCAGAACATCGATCATCTCGAAGAAATGATCGCCGCGCTCGAAGCCCTCCATCCCGACCGCATGGAAATCGCCCACGCTCAG
>JASHOU010000029.1 GCA_030038475.1 Terriglobales bacterium
AGTGTACTCCTTGAGCAATGACACCTGTTCGATTTGAAGTGTCTAGCTTGCTCGACTACTCCGACTAGAAAGCCGATTGCGCGTTGAATCGGATCGCGTAGGGCGCAAGGGCGCATTTGGTTTGAGATCGATGATTCGTAAGCGCAACCAGACCAATCAGTTACAGACTTAAATCCTTACTTCGGGACCAGGGGGTCGGAGGTTCAAATCCTCTCTCCCCGACCAACTTATTTTCAAACACTTGCAAAATGGCCAGGTCATGAGGGTTTACACAAAAGGGTTTACATTGACCGAGCTGGCTGTTGACCCGAAGTAAACTCCTGCCAAACGCTAGCGGCAGCCAAACTCTACCGGAAACTTCTTGGTAGTGCCTCAGTTTGATTACTGAGGCGCTACCTACTTCTTGTGTCGCTTGACAGTCCAAAGAAATTACCTTACGATCCCATCTCAAGCTATGTTAGCTGCCACGCCCAGTTCGACGATGATGTGTTGTTGTTGTCGTGTCATTGTGTCTTCTGGCGCAAGGGGGCAGCCGAGCTAATCTCTAAAGATTCAGATACCGGCATATATAACCCATCGCCAGAAGTGGCGATGGGTTTTTTGCTTTTGGAGGCAAAATGGCGGACGAAGAAACAAAACCGAAAGAGACAAAGACGCAGCGGGTCGAGCGACTAAAGCGCGAAAAGAACCCGTGGCAGGCGTTCGACGAACTCTGCGGCTTTGCGCGCAAAGGGTTCCCGGAGGTTCCTCCAGAGTGGCTGGGCACGTACTTGCGTTGGTGGGGAGTTTATACGCAAGGCGACGGCCACGGTGTTGTAGCGGGGCAGGGCGGCGAAGGGAAGTCGCTGCCCTGCTTCATGGTGCGGATCCGGATCCCGAACGGAATCCTGCGCGCCAGCCAGATGCTCGCCATTTCTGACCTTTCGCGACGCTTCGGGCGTGGCGTCGCGGATATTACCGTCCGGCAGAACATTCAACTGCATTGGGTTACGGCCGAAGCTTTGCCGGAAGTTCTGAACACGCTGGAACAGCAAGGGCTTTCTTCGATCGGCGCTTGCGGAGACGTGGTGCGCAACATTACCGGCTGTCCGGTAGCCGGGCTGGACGCGGATGAAATCTGCGATCCCTCGCCGTTGGCGTTGGAAGCCTCGCGGCTGCTTGGAGGCAATGACGATTTCTACAACTTGCCGCGCAAATTCAAAGTCTCACTCACGGGTTGCGCAGCGTGGTGCTCGTATCCGGAGATCAACGATATCGGGATGACGGCAATCACGCGGGGCGTGCAAGGGGAACTGGAAACCGGATTTTCGCTGCGCGTCGGGGGCGGCCTTTCGGCCGATCCTCATCTCGCAGTCCGGCTCAATGCGTTTGTGCCGTGGAGCAAGGCTGTCGAAGTGATTCGCGGCGTTGCGGAGCTGTTTCGCGAGTCGTCTACGCTGCGCGAGCACCGCGAGCGGGCCCGGTTGAAGTTCTTGTTCCTGCGCGGCGGATGGACAGCGGAATCCTTTCAATGCGAACTCGAACGTAAGCTGGGCTATCGCTTCGATCCAGCCGAACCGGAGGAGCCTCCGCCAGACGTTTATCGCGACCATCTTGGCATTCATCCGCAGAAGCAGGAGGGGCTGTGTTACGTGGGCGCGGCGGTTTTGCGCGGAAGACTAAGCGCGGATCAACTGCAAGCCGCAGCCGAGCTTACCGAGCGCTTCGCCGCCGGCGATCTGCGTACTACCTCGATGCAAAACCTGCTCATCGTGAATGTGCCAAAGAGGAACGCCAATGCCCTGGCAAAGGAGTTGCACGATATTGAATTGCCCGTGCAGGCCTCCCCGTTCGCGCGCGGGACTATCGCCTGCAGCGGAACTGAATTCTGCAAGCTGGCCATCACTGAAACGAAGAGTTTTTCACGCTGGCTGACGGAAGAACTCGACGATCGCATACCCGGCTTTGACCAGGATCTGAAGCTGCACGTCACCGGATGCCCGAATAGTTGCGGCCAGCACTGGATCGCCGATATCGGCCTCGAAGGGAAGAAACTCAAAATCGCCGGTTCTCTCGTCGATGCCTACTACTTTTGCGTGGGTGGGGCGGTGGGAGCGTTTCAGACGATTGCCAGGCCTGTTGGCTACCGATGCGCGGCACATGACGTCCCGGATGCGATTGAGCGCCTGTTGCGCCAGTACCGTCTGACGCGCGAGCCGGGCGAAAATCTGCGCCGCTTTTTTGCCCGGCACAGCGACGCCGAACTGAGGGAGTTTCTTGCTGGCGAGACTTTGCCACCGGTGGAGCGCGAACGGCCCGTGGCACCAACACCCTACGCGGTGGAGACTTGAGTGCCATGACCGACCTGCCCTTGTTCCCGATATTCGTGAAGTTGGCAGGGCGCCCATGCCTCGTGGTGGGCGCGGGCCGTGTTGGAGAACCGAAGATTCGAAGCTTAATCGAATGTGGAGCGCGCGTACGCGTTGTCGCTCCTTCAGCAACCTCGGCGGTTGCCGACCTGGCAAGGCGCGGCAGGATTAACTGGGCAGTGAGATCATTCACAACACCCGACCTAAACAACATCTTCCTGGTCGTCGCGGCAACATCCTCGGCTGAAGTGAATCGTGACATCTTCGAAACGGCGCAACAGCATAACATTCTCTGCAACGTCGTCGACGATCCACCGCATTGCGACTTTTACTATCCCGCCATCGTGCGGCGCGGGCATTTTCAGATCGCCGTCTCCACGAATGGCCGAAGCCCTTCGCTGGCGCGGCGCGTTCGCAAACAACTGGAGACTGAATTTCCTCCCATTTATGGCGAGTGGCTCGAACGACTCGGCCAGCAACGGGCCGAGTTGCTGGAGCACGTCAGCGATCCGGAAGTGCGGCGCAAACTCATTCATGAATCGGTCTCCACGGAGTCGTTCGCGGAGTTCGAAGGCAGAAAATCAATCGAGGCAAAGCGAATCGCGACAGCACAAACTGGCGGAGAAGCCGGGCTCGACAACCAGCTCTCTCCCAGCCCGTTTTCCACTCAAGCAACAGGAAAGGACTAGCAGTGAAGGGCAAGGTCTATCTCGTAGGAGCAGGTCCGGGCGATCCGGAATTGCTCACTCTAAAAGCACTCAACATTCTTCGGAGCGCGGAAGTCGTGCTGCGCGACGATCTGGTCTCGGAGGAGATTGTGGCGCTCGCGCCAGCCAATGCTCCTCGCTACGACGTTGGCAAGCGCAGTGGCCAAAGGCGCACGCCGCAGGAAGCGATTCACTTCCTGATGATCGAACTGGCGCGGCAGGGCCTGAAGGTTGTGCGACTGAAGGGTGGCGACCCGATGGTGTTCGGTCGCGCGGGCGAAGAGATCCACGCGCTGCGCAAGGCGGGAATCGACTTCGAAGTGGTTCCCGGAGTGACGGCGGCTTTGGCGGCGGCAGCAGCCGTGGGAGTCTCGCTCACCATGCGCGAGACTGCGTCTTCCATCCTGATTCTCACCGGTCACTTCGCTCGCGGCAAAGAAGATTGCCCACTGCCCGATTTGCGCCCGCTCATCGCCTCGTCTACGACCATCGCCCTCTATATGCCGGGTGCGGACCCGGCTACCACTGTCGCCAGGCTCGCCGCAGCGGGCGTTTCGCGGAGAACTCCGTGTGCGCTCGTCTCTCGCGTCAGCACTCCGGGGCAAGAGATTGTTACGACGACCCTTGATGAACTCGCGAAGGCGCATCCGCAACCCAAGCCAGCAATTCTCCTCATCGGCGATGTTGTGACGCTTGCGCAGTCCGAGCAGGCTCGGTTCGTCAGCCGTCATCAGCATGCCTTGATGGGTGCCGCAGGCCCAGAGCAACACATCGAACCAATTGTTCCTGATATGCATCCGCATGGAACCGGTGGCGAGCCATGAATAAGCGCAGATGGATGCCTAGCCTGCAAGCCACAGCGGAATCGTGGCCGGCCGTAGCGGTCCTGGACTGGGCATTCAAACGTTTCGGTCGGCGCATAGCTATCGCGTCGGGGTTTGGGCCGGAGGGCATGGTGCTGGTCGATCTTGCAACCCGGCTGCGTTCCGACGTTCGTGTATTCACACTGGACACGGGGTTGTTCTTTTCCGAAACATACGGGTTGATGAGCGAGGTCGAGCAGCGTTACGGCGTGAAGATTGAACGTGTGCAACCAGCCCTAACGGTGCTAGAGCAAGAGGCGGAGTATGGGGCAGCCTTGTGGGAGACTCTACCGGATCGTTGCTGCCAACTGCGCAAGATTGAACCTTTGCGACGAAAACTCTTAACTTTGGATGCATGGGTGGCGGCGATCCGCCGCGATCAAACCACCGATCGCGCCCACGCACACAAGGTGGAGTGGGACGCCAAGTTCAGCTTGGTGAAGATCAATCCGATCTGCGACTGGACGAGCGGAATGGTTTGGGACTATGTCGTCAGCAATAATGTTCCCTACAATCCGCTTCACGACCGCGGGTATCCCAGCATCGGTTGCGCTCCTTGCACAAAGCCGGTGCAAATAGGAGACGATCCGCGCTCCGGCCGATGGGCAAATTTCTCGAAAACAGAGTGTGGACTACATCTAAACCGGACGGGAGAAACTCGCCTAAACCCGACCGAAGAGATTCGTCGCAGCGAGTCTTGTCCCCAACACCCTCTCAGATCGAACGGAAGATGAATTGAAATCGTACGTGTTGCAGACGGTCATTCCTGGCGGGGTCCCATCCAATCGAACTGCTTGCGAAGTTCGCTTACCGTTCTTCTCCAATCTTTTCTTCGATCATCGGATGATGCTGTTCACCCGCTGCCGGCACCAACTTCAGAAAGACTTGCTGCGGCAAGTGAGTCTGCCAGTGATCGGTCAACTTTGCATATCCGACGAATCCAAAGAAGATGACTCCGATGCTTGCGGCCAACTGCCATGCTGGCACTCTGTGTCGTGGCCCGGTTGAGCCGATTGTGTTTAATGACAACGCATTTTGCGTGGGGCAAACAGCCACACATTCCAGGCACCCCATACACTCAGCCGAGCGAATCTGGATTAGCTTGTCTACGGGAAGATTCGAGGGACATGCCTTTGTACATTTCGCACAATCGATGCAGGCGCTTTCACTGCGCGTGATGCGCAATGGGCTGAACAATGAAATCAATCCCATCAGCGCCCCGTACGGGCATAGATATCGGCACCAGAAATTTCGAACGAACAGCGATGCCAATGCAAATCCTGCCACGACAACCGCTGTTGTGGTCCCGATAAAACGGAAGAAGTTGAGCATTCGCACATCGACGACCAGGCCATAAGGGCTGGCAACAAAGTCGGCGATGGCGCTTGCCGACATCGTTGCAACCGCATAGGCAAAGAAACCGAGAAGCAGATATTTCAAGGAGCGAAGTGGATAGTCGAGCCACTTGGGGAAGTTAAAATTTCGCCCCACGACCTGGCACCCTAGTTTCCACAGATACTCCGAAACTGTCCCGACCGGGCACAGCCAACCACAAAACGCTTTTCTAAAGAGCAGGGAGCTAAGCGCGAAAGCCGTAAAGAGGAAGAAAGCGGCAGGGTGTAATCGAGGAATCTCACCGGTGGCAACGACGTACTTGAACTGCATCATGCCTTCAATCGGCAACCAACCTTCAACGCCGGCTGGACGCGAAACGGGTAAGGATCGTCCTCCGCTTTCGGCCCAACGCACAAAGAGGTAGAACTGCAAGCCAATCCACAAATTCAAAGTGAAGAAAACCGCTTGAACACTCAGACGTATCTGCTGAGAGGCGTCGCGATCGTCCCGGCGGACGAACTTCTTTCGCGTTCTTGAGGCTTGACTCCACGCTCCGACGATCTTGGTCTGACTGGCGCTTTTCTCTTGAATGTTTGGTGGTTCCGTTCCCAGTGCAGACATAGCGCCCTCGCTCAGTGCGCCTTTTCCATGGCGATGGCGCGCGGAAAGAGAATGTTGTTTTCTAGGTGGATGTGCTGGTGGAGGTCCGCTTCGAAAGCAGCCAGCGCCTTGTATAAGGTCTGGTAGCTTACGCAACCGTCAGCCGGAGGCGCGAAATCGTTGCTTGCCTTTCGGATCGACTGCAACGCCGCACCCGCAGAATCATGCTCGTGCTCCATCATGGCAACCGGATTCTGTACGCTCCCGAACGGGCTAGGCAAGACGGGGTCGCTTTGGATTACGGCTTCTTCCATCCGTTCGATGTAGGGGAAGAGCACCATTTCCTCTTTCATCAGATGAGTCGTCAGTTCCTGGGATAGCCAACCGAACGTCTCGCGGGTTCCGTGCAGCTCCGGATGGTTCTTGCCGTGAACGGAACAAACTTTCTGCAGTAGTGCCGTCAAGCGAGCGGTTTCTTCGCGGGTGTATTTGTGGTGAGTGTTTTTGATGTGTGCGATCAGTTCGCTGAGCGGCTCGCTCTGCCAATCGCGGACCTGGTTTGCGGCCCGCGTCGTGTCTTCTTCCATCTCCAGTGAATCGACGACCTCATTGAATGGAACTCCAGCTCGCTCACAAGCTTGTTCCAGAGACTGGTTACCGCCACAACAGTAGTCAATTCCAAACCGTTCGAAAACCCGCGTCGCTGCCGGATTTTCTACCGCTACCTCACGGACTGTTTTTTCGGTCATTACAGCCATCGTCATCCTCCTCGTCGGGTATCGCCCGATGATTGGAAGATATCGAATCGAAATGGAGGCCGCGATGACTTATGTCACGGCAGGAGATAACTGGAAAAGATTCTATTCGGCTGAGTTAAGTTCAGCTTCCAAGGCTTTGAGATCGGTGATAGTAACACTGCGGCCATCGATCTTGATCATCCCTTCGGCTTGAAAGCGGGACAGATTGCGGGAGACAAGTTCGCGAACCGTGCCAATCTGAGAGGCCAACTCCTGATTATTGGCAGGCAAGATGATTTCAATTCCACCAGCCCTGCGCTGCCCGGAAGTCTTTGCCAGTCTCACGAGAAATGCTGCGAGCCGGTGGCGCACCGTTGTAAAGGAAAGCTCTTCGATAATGCCGACAAGGCGTCTCAGGCGCGAACTGACGACGCGTAATACCTTGAGGGACACTTGCGGGTGGGTAAGGCACAAAGACTGGAAATCCTG
>JASHOU010000030.1 GCA_030038475.1 Terriglobales bacterium
CGACCACCGATCCCAAAATCTGTTTTCCCATCAGCGCCAGATCGCCAATCAGGTCGAGCACTTTGTGCCGCACGAACTCGTCAGGAAAACGTAAGGGCGGGTTCAGCAATTCGCGGCGGTTCAAGACAATCGCGTTTTCCATCGACGCGCCGCGGATCAATCCCTGTTGGCGCATGGCATCGGCTTCGTGCAGAAAACCAAATGTTCGCGCGGATGCGATCTCGTGCAGATATCCGCCGTTGGTTAGCGGCACGCGAAAGCTTTGTTTGCCGATGAGGGGATGGGGAAAATTGATGGAGTACGAAACCGAATAAGTGTCGGCCGGATAGACCGCAATGAATTTATCGCCTTCGCGCAGCTCGATCTTCCGCACAATGCGCAGATAGGTGCGCGCCCGGCGCTGCCTGCGAATGCCGGCACTCTGAATCATCTCAACAAACGGGCGGGCGCTGCCATCGAGGATGGGCAACTCGAGATTATCCAGTTCGACAATGGCGTTGTCGATCCCAAGGCCCGTAAAAGCTGACAGCAGGTGCTCGGTCGTGGAGATCAGCACACCCTTCTTCATCAGGCTGGTCGCATAACTGACGCGGGCTACGTTGCGAATGCTGGCTTCGATGGCAAAGCTATCAAGGTCCGTGCGGTGGAAGACGATTCCGGTTCCGGCCGGAGCGGGCAAAATTCGCAGGCTGACGGGAGCGCCGCTGTGGAGACCGACTCCGGAACACGTGACAGCGGCACGGATTGTTTGCTCGTGCGTCAAGGGGAGTACGATTTAAGTCTTTTGCTGTGAGCAAGCTTACCCCGAGGCTCGGTCTTTGTCTGTGGCAAAAAAGCCACACTCCGTGGTTCTGGATCGATCTGTTGAGGGTAAGTGATTCAGGCAGTTGCAGATGGTTGAGGCGTTACGAAAGGTATTGAACTGGGTTTTTAAGGGTTTTACTACTTCTTCATCGGCACCAGGGGGTCGTAGGTCACCGAGGCTTCGAACGCCGAGTCAGGTAAATTGAGATTGTAGCTGGCGGTGCTGATGAAGCGCTGCTGCGAAGTCTCTCCGTTGAAATAGCGGGTGATGGAGTGCGGAGTCCAGATTCCCTCCACTAGCTTGTAACTGTCGTATGCCTCTTCTTCCACGTTTTTCTGCTTGTCTTTCGGGTCGCGCCACGAGTAGCTGATCTTGATCGGATAATGGGAATTGACGTCGAGATAAACATCTACCGAGTCGTTCTGGCTGTTCAGCAGGGTTACGCCTTCGGCTTCCTTGCCATTGACGACTTTAACTCCGTTGTAGAACAAAGCGACGTTCGGGTCGCGAATCCACTTGCGGAATATCCATTCGATCGAATGCTGGCGGCGGCGAAGATAATTCTGCAGCTCGATTTTGTCTTGCGCTGCAGTTCCCTTATAGGTGGTCTCGTATCCTTTGTCGCCATTGTGAATGAGGACGACGTCGACCTTGTTGGACTTGATGCCCCCGATATCAATTGCCCCTGGGATGATGTGAATGTCTTTGAGTTTGAGAACCTCGAAGCGGTCCTTATCCGGATACTCAACGTAGTACCGGTAAGGAATTCCAGTGCTCTCTGTGCGTCCGTGATAAAGCGGATAATAGCGGCCTTCCTCCATACGGTTTTCATAATCGAGGTAAGGTTGGCCGCCCAGGGACTCGATGGTTTGATCGAGCACAGCGCGCGCTTTGCGGGCGTTTTCGGAGTCGTTCAGATTCACCGTCGCCGGCGCCGCGGCCGAAGGTGGCACCTCTCGCGGCGGCGGTTGCTCGCCAGCCTGAGCGTATGCCAGATGCGACAGCAGTAAGAAAAGAGCGAAATACTTCATCCCGATATACCTGTTAGAAGCCTGCAGCTCAATTTTAGCTGTCTTCGTTTACGTGTCTTCATTTGGTTTGCTTGTGTTCATTTGGCGTCTGTGCCGGATGGTATCATCCTTCGGCCAAGGTCGCCCCGTCCGCAAAAGCCGGCGGACACTTGGAGGCAGAGATGAAAAGCCTGTTCGACAAAGAAACGATGAACGAGGTGACGCGGCGCATCGAGACGCTCCAGCCCGGGACCGTGCGGCAGTGGGGAAAAATGGATGTGGCACAGATGATGGCCCACTGCTCACGCACCATGGACATGGCCTCCGGCCGGCTCAACCCGCCGCGCATGTTGATTGGAAGATTGATCGGCTCTTTCGTTAAGCCCGTCTTGACCAGCGACAAACCGTTTTCCAAAAACGGGCCGACCGTTAAACACCTACTCGTAGCCGATTCGCGCGACTTCTTCCGCGAGCAGGAGCAGCTCAAACTGAAAGTGCGGCAATTTCACGAGGGCGGCGAAGCGCAGTGCACGCGCCATCCGCATCCATTCTTTGGCGCGCTTACACCGCAGGACTGGAGCCGCGGCATGTACAAGCACCTCGATCATCACCTGCGGCAATTCGGCGCGTGATCGAGCGGATCATCCCACCAGCACCGCTCCGCCATTCACATTGAAAATCTCGCCCGTGATGAAGCCGGCGTAACGCGTGCACAAAAACAGAATCGGTCCGGCAATTTCTTCCGGAGTTCCCACGCGGCTCAGCGGAATCGTCGCGAAAACCTTCGCCTTGGTCGGCGGATCGTTCAGCGCCGCCGCCGACATGTCGGTATCGACCCATCCCGGAGCCACACAGTTAACGTGAATGCGGTCGCGGGCGAGTTCCGTCGAAAGCCCCTTGACCATGCTGATGAGTGCGCCTTTCGAAGCGGCATAGTCGCAGTGGAAAGCTTCTCCACGCTGGCCCGCGGTCGAACTGACGAGCACGATATGCCCAGCATTCCCGGATGAATCCGCGCCCTGTTTTTTCATCTGCGCGACGGAACGCTTGACCAGCGCGAAGACGCTATCGAGATTCACGGCAATGGTGCGCCGCCACTGCTCGTCCGCCATGCGATCGACGGGCGCATCTTGCGGCGGCCAGATGCCGTGATTGGCCACGAGAATGTCCAGGCGCCCGAAGGCGGAAATCGCGGACGATACCAGTTGCCCGGCGGCTGCAATGGTTGAAAGATCACATTGGATCGCGCGGCAGTTTGCCGGACCGCATTCCTCAACCAGAGCCTCAGCCTGCGCCTTCGCCGATTGATAATTGAAAACAACTTTCGCGCCCGCGGCCGCAAACAGCCGCACGGCAGCCGCGCCAATGCCCCGCGATCCGCCAGTTATCAGCGCAACTTTCGAGGAAAGACTCAGGGATGGAGGACTTAAAGAATGAAGAGTGGGATTCATGGCGCGTAACAGTATCGCACGGCCAAAATGCCGCCATTCATCGGCGCTCGAATCGCGCATTATTCGTCCCATCGAATTCGCCCCCAGCCGCCTTGACACCGAGCGAAGCGTCCGGCATTCTATTGAACTTGGGGATACAGTCCGTTTCTTTCTGTGCCGTTCTCCGTTGCGGCGAAACCGGGGCGCGGCATCGCGAGCCGAAGCTGTAGGTCTCCGGCCACTGGAAGTAAACTCCTGCGCATTGAGCAGAGAACTTTAGGCGGCAAGAGAAACAAATTTGTGCCGAGTCCGCCCGGCGCGGCGGAATGACTGTTTTTGCAAACGCCGCGTTTTCAGCGGGTATTTCTTCATAGAGGATTGTTTTGGCGGCAATAATCGTTACGTCTGGCGTGGTCGCGGGATTGGCAGCCTGGCTGCAACTGCCCGGTGGCTCGGGTCTCTTGGGCCTGGCGCCGCTGCTGTTTATCTTCGCCATTTTTTATTTTCTTTTGATCATGCCGCAGCAGCGGAAGCAGAAGAAATGGCAGGCCATGCTCGGCGAGTTGAAGAGTGGAGACAGGGTGGTAACCAGCGGCGGGCTGCGCGGCACCATCATCAGCCTGAAAGACGATGCGCTGACACTGCGCGTGCCGCCCGATAATCTGAAGCTGGAAGTAAGCCGCGGGTCGGTGGTTTCGGTCACCACGGCGGAGGAAGGGAAATAGTCGCTGGTCGTTAGTCGTCAGTCGCTCGAAAAGCGACTCTGGTTTTGACTAACGACAATCGACCAACGACTATCGACTGGTTTTTTCATGAACAAGAACCTTACCTGGAAAGTAGTCGTCATCCTCGGAATTCTGTTGCTGTTCCTGTTCGGCATCCTGGGGATTCCGAAGGAGTGGTCGGGCAAGGGACTGCTGGCGTCGATCGCCGACCGCATTCATCTCGGCCTTGATCTGCGCGGCGGAACGCACCTGATCCTCCAGGTACAGGTCAACGACGCGGTCAACGTCGATTCCGATAACGCGATTGCGCGCCTAAAAGAAGGCATGCGCACGCGCAAGATCAACTACGCCGACATTACCAAGCCCGATCCGGTGAACCATCCGGAGATGATCGTTGTCAAAGGTGTGCCGCCGGATCAGACTAGCGATTTCAAGAGCATCATCTCCGACCGCCTCCCGGACTATGACGCCACTTCGGGCGCGGAGAACTCATGGACGGTTTCCATGAAGGCGCAAAACCTCGCTGATTTGAAAAATCGCGCGGTGCAGCAGGCCATCGAAACCATCCGTAATCGAATCGACCAGCTCGGGGTGAGCGAGCCGGTGATTCAGGAGCACGGGCTCGGGCAGTATCAGATTCTCGTGCAACTGCCCGGCGTGGACGACCCTGCGCGCGTCAAGGAGATCATGCAGTCCACGGCGATGCTGGAAATCAAGCAATCGCTCGGCGGGCCTTATCCGAGCGAGGCTGCGGCCTTGCAGGAACATAACGGCGTGCTTCCTCCCGATGCGGTGTTGATGCAGGGAAAGGTACCGCACGCGGGCGAGGAAAGCGGCGAAGCCTGGTATCTGATTTCCCGCGCCTCGGCGGTTACCGGCCGCGACCTGCGCACGGCCGAACCCAGTCAGGATGAGAACGGGCAGCCCGCGGTCCGCTTTATTCTCACCAATGAAGGCGGACGCAAGTTCTATGCCTTCACTTCCGAGCATGTGAAAGATCAGTTGGCGGTGGTGCTCGACAATAAGGTTCAGTCGGTGGCGACCATTGAAGAGCCGATTCACGATACGGGCATCATTCATGGCCGCTTCACCGAACAAGAGGTGCAAGACCTCTCGATGACTTTGCGTTCGGGTGCGCTGCCGGCGGGCATCAAGTATCTGGAAGAGCGCACCGTCGGGCCCTCGCTCGGCGCCGATTCGATTCGCTCCGGCGTGCGTGCGGCCGTAGCCGGAATGCTGGCCGTGCTCATCTTTATGCTGATTTATTACCGCTGGGCTGGCGTCAACGCCGATGTCGCACTGATCCTGAATCTCGTTATCCTGCTCGGCTTCATGGGCTATTTTGGGGCGGTGCTGACGCTGCCCGGGATTGCCGGCGTGATTCTGACGGTCGGCATGGGCGTCGATTCGAACGTGCTGATTTTCGAGCGCATCCGCGAAGAGCTGCGCAACGGAAAGACGCCGCCCTCGGCCGTGGAGCAGGGCTTCAGCCACGCCTGGATCACCATTGTCGATACTCACGTCACGACCATTGTTTCGGCGGCGATTCTGTTTATCTTCGGTACCGGCCCAGTCAAGGGTTTTGCCACCACGCTGGTTTTCGGTCTGGCGGCAAACCTGTTCACGGCGGTCTTTGTGTCACGCGTAATTTTCGATTGGGTGCTGAGCAGAAAACAGCGCGGAGAGGCGTTGAGCATTTAGGAGGTTTCACAGTTTCAAGGTTTCAAAGTTTCAAGGATCCGGGGGCGGATTGTTTTGACCTTGCAACTCTGAGACCTTGAAACCCGGCTTTTTATGGAATTCTTTCGTAATACCAACATCGATTTCCTCGGGAAGAAGTGGTACTTCCTTACCTTCTCGTTGATCTTCAGCGTAGCCGGAGTGCTTTCGATGGCGTTCTGGCATGGCATCCCGCTGGGTGTCGACTTTCGCGGCGGCACGCTTGTCTATGTCAAGTACTCGCACACGCCCGATCCGGCGGCCATTCACGCCGATATCGACCACGCCGGCCTGAAAAATGCCCGCGTGCAAAGGTACGGCCAGCCCGGCAACAACGAAGTGCTGATTTCGCTCGATATTCAGGAAACCAGCGAACAGGCTCTCGACAAAGGCAAAACCCAGATCGTCCAGGCGCTCGAAAGCCACGCCACTCCCGGCAAACAGGATCTGAATAACTCCAGTTCTTTGGCCATCGCGAATTATCTCTTGGAGAAAGACCCGTTGCAGCTCGGGTCGGGCGCCGATGCCAACCCCCGCTACACCGCTCTCGCGCAGGCGATCGTCGATTATCGCGATAAAACGAAGGGCGGCGTGCTCGATTCTCTGGATGAATTGAAGAGTGTAGCCCCCCCGGCGGTGGTCACCACGCTCGGGGATAGTTTTTTCGTCTCCGATTTTGGCATCCGCAACGTCGAGATCGTCGGGCCGCAGGTGGGACAGCAATTACGCAAGCAAGCCATGCTTGCGACCCTCTATTCGCTGGGAGGAATGCTCATTTATCTGGCGCTTCGCTTCGAATGGATTTACGGCGTCGCCGCCGTGCTCACCGTCTTCCACGACACGCTGATTACGGTGGGCGCGTTTTCGCTGCTTGACAAAGAAATATCCCTGACCGTAATTGCGGCTATCCTGACGCTGATTGGATACTCCAATAACGACACCATCGTTGTGTTCGACCGCATTCGGGAGAACATCAAGCTGCTGCGCCGCGAAAAGCTGGCCGACATTGTCAACAAAAGTATTAATCAAACTTTAAGCCGAACTGTCTTGACAGCGGGCCTGACTTTCCTTACCGTGCTTGCTCTGTTTCTTTTCGGCGGCGAGGTGCTGCATGGTTTCAGCCTGGCGCTGGTCATCGGCATTTTGATCGGAACCTATTCTTCGATTGCGATTGCCGCGCCGATTCTGGTTGCCTACCAGGAGTGGCGCGCCGGACGGGGCAAGAAGCCGATTGCCATGCCTTTGCGGCCCGGCCAGGCGCAGCCGAAAGAAAAAGTTAAGGTCTAAAAAGTTAAGGTCCAAGGGAAAAACCTAAGGCCTGGATTTGCATATCTGGCGTAGAATTATGGACCTGCCCGCAGAGGTAGGGTTCGGCGGGGAGACAAGGGAAAGCGTGGGAGCAAAGAGGAAGTACGCGGTGTCTAAATCTCTATGCTGTGGTGTGTGTAGGAGAAGCCCATGTTCGAAGACAGCTTGATAGAGTCCGGCGGAAAGCTGAAGACCCGGCGTTTGAGCACCACGATTCTTTCGTTTTTCGGGCAGTTCTCGCTGATCGGGATTCTGATCCTGATCCCACTGATTTATACCGACGCGTTGCCCAAAACGCAGCTCATGACCTTCCTGGTAGCGCCACCACCCCCACCCCCGCCTCCGCCTCCGGCCGCCGCGCCCGTAAAGGTGGTGAAGATTCAGAGCGAAATGGTCAACGGCCAACTGCGCACCCCGACCAAGATTCCGCAAAAAGTCGAAATGATCAAAGAAGACGCAGCGCCCCCGGATCTGGGCGGCGGCGTCCCAGGCGGCGTTCCCGGTGGAGTTCCCGGAGGTTCGGCTGGCGGCGTAATCGGCGGCATCCTTAGTTCGACTCACGTCGATGTGCCCAAAGTCGCAACCCCGCAGCGCGTGCGCGTTTCCTCGGGCGTATCGACCGGTCTTTTGATCAAAAAGGTTCAGCCCGTCTATCCGCAACTGGCGAAGCAGGCGCGCATTCAGGGCCAGGTCGTACTTCAGGCTGAAATCAGCAAAGACGGAACCATCCAGAACCTGCAGTTGATCAGCGGGCACCCGATGTTGACTGGGGCGGCGATTGAGGCCGTAAAACAGTGGCGTTATAAGCCTTATCTGCTCAACGGCGAACCCGTAGCCGTCGAGACCCAGGTAATCGTGAACTTCAGTTTGTCCGGGGGATAGTCTCCGCAATGATGCCGCGTTTTCAACTGCGGCTAAGAGTTGAAGGTTATGGCAGTTAGGGCCCTCCCCGTCCCACGTATCCCGGAACGGGAGATTCAGGCTGGTGTAAGTGGTTATGCCTCCCGAGGGCGACTCTGCTTATTTAGGGTTTCTTGCATCAAACGGTCTATCAAGTGGTTGGAAAGTAGTCTGGATTCAAGCCGGTAGGCTGACGGCATAGGACTGACTTTCCATGATTCCGCTTGTCATGCTGGCAATACTTAATGGAGAGCGGCAAGCGCCGCTCCTGGGGGCAGAGGAAGTTCGGGCACGATTGAGCAAAAAGTGCGAAGTGGTTCATAGTTCTTAGTTCGAAACAGTTCCGAGGAGGAGAAGCAACTCATGGTCGTCAACCTGGCAACAGTGGCATTCAGTCATTTCCATCTTTTGGCCACCTGGCTCTTGCAGGATCAGGGCTCGGTCGGTTGGGACCCGATCTCGCTGTGGAAGCAAATGGGTATTCTGGCGAAGGTCGTGGTCATCGTTTTGTTCATTATGTCGGGCTGGTCGATCGGCGTCATGATTGACCGCTGGATGGCATTCAACGCCGCCCGCAATCAATCTCGCTCGTTCGCGCCGGCAGTCGCCGGGGCGTTGCGCGAAGGCAAAATCGACGAAGCCATCAAAGTCGCCGAGCGCAACAAGAAAAGTCACCTCGCCAAGGTGGTCACAGCCGGCCTGATGGAGTTCAAGGCTCATCAGGATAGCCCCGGAGAAATTCCCGGCGAGACGATTGAAGCCTCGAAGCGCGCTCTGGAGCGTACCGAAGCCATCGTGCACGCCGAACTGAAGCGTGGCCTGGGCGGCCTCGCGACCATCGGTTCGACGGCGCCATTTGTGGGACTGTTCGGGACCGTGGTCGGCATTCTCAACGCCTTCAACGGCATCGCCAAGGAAAAGGCAACCGGTCTAGCAGCCGTCGCCGGTGGTATTTCCGAAGCGCTCGTAACCACGGCCGTCGGCTTGTTCGTGGCCATTCCGGCGGTCATGATGTTCAACTATTTGACCGGCAGAGTGGAAGCCTTCGACGTGGAGATGGATAACTCCTCGAGCGAGTTGATCGACTACTTCCTCAAGCGCCGGAGCATGCGCCGGTCGTAGCTTCTGAGGCTGCGCACATGAGTTGCTGAACAGGCGCCGGGCGTTCCGGCGCCCGCTCCTCCTCATCCTCACAGTCCGGATTAACAGAAAGCGGTTAACGGCAAGCGCACGCAGGAGACAGAATTCCATGGCATTAGCAAAAAGAAACGAAGCAGCCAACGTCACTTCCGACATCAACGTCACGCCAATGGTGGATGTGATGCTGGTCCTGCTCATCATCTTCATGGTTGTTACGCCCATGCTGCAACATGGCGTGCCCGTGGATATGGCCAAGGTCAATAATCCCGAGGATATGCACGACGCCGACAAGGAAGATGCGCTGCTGGTTGCAGTCACTCGCGACGACAAGGTTTTTTTCGGCAACGATCTGGTCAAGCCCGACGATCTTACCCAGAAAATCAAGGACAAATTGACCAATCGCACAGACAAACGGGTATTTTTGAAAGCCGACATGCGCGCCAAGTTCGGCTGGGTGGTTGAGGTCGTCGACGATGTTCGCGCCGCCGGAGTGGACCAACTCGGCCTGTTGACCGATCAGAAGAAGTCGGGAGCGCTGGCGCCGGGCACGACTCCGACTCCGCCACCGGCGCCGTCGGGCGGCCAATAAGAAGGGCTTAGCGAGCAGTTAAGAGGAGATCGTTATGGGTATGGCAGTCGGCCCCAAAGGGGGCCAAAACGCAAACATGAACGTCACGCCGCTGATCGACGTGTTGCTGGTGCTGCTGATTATTTTCATGGTCATCACACCGCTGACACCGAAAGGCTTAGAAGCCCTGGTACCCCAGCCTCCGCCCAAGGATCAGAAACAGCCTCCGCCCAGCGATCGCACGATCGTGGTGCAGTTGATCGACCACGGCACCGGTAACTCTCCTGGACTGAAGATCAATCAGGACGAAGCTACCTGGGAGACGCTGCAGGGCCGACTCGAAGACATCTTCAAGACGCGCGCGGAAAAAGTCATGTTCGTGAAGGGCGATGATAACGTTCCCTTTGCCGATGTGGCCAGCGTCATCGATATTGCGCATTCGGCTGGCGTCGACAAGGTTGGCCTGATCACGGCCAAGATCGAAGCGGGGGGTTAGAATCTCCGGATTGGTTATCGCTCAAGCCACCATAGAGGCATTTGTTGAATAGCTTTTAAAATTGTCATCCCGAGCGAAGCGAGTGATCCGCAGTTGGTCGCAGAAGGCGGGTCTCGCGCGTCGTCGAGGATAGGGGTAGCTCGCGTTTGTGCAGCACCACACCAGAGGGAGATTTATAAAGCAATGAAAACTACGCAAAGGCTACTGGTAGTAATCGCCGCCGTGCTGGTCGTGCTCGCCAGCACTGGCTGCGACAAACTCAAGGCACGGGATAATCTCAACAAGGGTGTGCAGGCCTATAAGAATTCGAAGTATGAGGATGCGATTAACCACTTTCAGCAAGCCGTCGCGCTTGACCCGTCGCTGATCAACGCCCGCCTCTACTTGGCTACAGCTTTTGCCCAGCAGTATATTCCCGGCGCCGATACTCCAGACAACAATCGTTACGGCGAGCAGGCGATTGAACAGTATAAAGAAGTGCTCAAAGTCGATCCTAAGAATATCAACAGCATCAAAGGCATCGCCTACCTGTATCTTCAGATGAAGAAATTCGATTTGGCCAAGGAATACTACAAGAAGGCTTCCGAGGCCGATCCCAATGATCCCGAGCCGTATTACTCGGTTGCCGTCATCGACTGGACGCAGACCTATGTACCGCGGCAGGAAGAGCGCGCCAAGCTGGGCATGAAGCCCGATGACTCGCTGCCCGCCAAGGACAAAAAGGTCTGCGAGACCCTGAAAGAGAAGAACACGCCCGACGTTGAGGATGGTATCAACAACCTGAATAAGGCGCTGCAACTGCGTCCTGACTACGATGACGCCATGGCCTATTTGAACCTCATGTACCGGGAACGCGCCGACATCCAGTGCGATGATCCGGCAGCACGCGCCGCGGACTTGAAAACCGCGGACGAATGGGTTGATAAAACCATGGCCACCAAAAAAGCGAAGGCAGAAAAACAGCCCGGCGGTGGTGGCATCGTCATGGATCAGAATAAATAAATACCCAGCACTCGGAAACCAGTAGCCAGTATTCAGTGGGTTTAAAGAGCTGAATGCTGGCTGTTTTCATTGGGGAGAGCTTTGTGGATCGCCTCCTCGGTTGCACTCTCCAAACGAAATCCGAATAACCGATGTGACCGATCACAAGCGCATGTGATCTGCCCACATGCGTGGCAGCCTGCCGCGCAGGTAGAATCATGAACGGTTCTGATGCGGGCTGAACTACCTGAATGTTCAAGAAGATTCTGATCGCCAACCGGGGAGAGATCGCGGTGCGCATCCTACGGGCCTGCCGCGAAATGGGCATCGCCACCGTCGCCGTCTACTCCGATGTCGACCGCGCTGCGCTGCATGTCCGCAAATCCGACGAAGCCTATCCCATCGGTCCGGCTCCTGCCTCTGAATCGTATCTGCGGATGGATAAGATCCTCGATGTAGCCAAACGCTCGGGCGCTGAGGCGATCCATCCCGGTTACGGCTTTCTTTCGGAGAATGCGAAATTCGCGCAGGCGTGCGTTGACGCGGGCGTGAAGTTTATTGGGCCAACGCCGCACTCCATGAACCTGATGGGATCGAAAACCAGCGCCCGTCAGCAGATGGAAAAAGCCGGCATCCCATTTGTTCCCGGAACCTCGCGCGGTCTCGCCTCGTTCGAAGAAGGCGAACAAGTTGCCGAGCGCGTAGGCTATCCCGTGATGCTGAAAGCCGCGGCTGGCGGCGGCGGCAAGGGCATGCGCCTGGTGCGCACGCGCCAGGAACTTCGCTCCGCCCTCGAATCCGCGCAGAGCGAGGCGCAGCGTTCGTTTGGCGACAGCGAAGTTTATATCGAAAAGGCCATTGTCAATCCCCGCCACATCGAGATGCAGGTGCTGGCCGACGAACACGGCCATACCGTCTGGCTCGGCGAGCGCGAGTGTTCCATCCAGCGCCGCCACCAAAAAGTCCTCGAGGAAGCGCCTTCTCCAATTGTCGATTCCGACATGCGGCGTCGCATGGGAGAAGTCGCCGTCAAGGTCGCGCAGGCGGCGGATTACACCAATGCCGGCACCGTCGAATTCCTCGTCGATCAAAGCAAGAACTTCTACTTCCTCGAAATGAACACGCGCCTGCAAGTGGAGCATCCGGTCACCGAACTGACCACCGGACTCGACCTCGTGCACTTGCAGATTCGTATCGCCGCCGGTGAAAAGCTGCCCTTTGCGCAGTCCGACGTGGCCATTCGTGGGCACGCTATCGAGTGCCGCGTCTATGCCGAAGATCCCGACAACAATTATTTTCCCAGTCCCGGCAAAATCACCGTCCTGTTGCAGCCCTCGGGGCCTGGAATTCGCCGTGACAGCGGCGTCTACGAGGGCTGGAATGTTCCCATGGATTACGATCCACTGCTCGCCAAACTGATCGGCTACGCGACCAACCGGAAGCAGGCCGTCATGCGGCTGGAGCGCGCTCTCTACGAATACTTCGTGGCCGGCATCAAGACCAACATCTCGCTCTTCCAGCGCATTCTCGGCGATGCCGACTTCCAGGCGGGAAAGCTCGATACCGGTTATCTCGACCGCCTGCTGGCCAAAGCCAACCCAGCCGTCTCCGTGCTGGTGCCAAAGTCTGAAATTGCTGGCCTTGAGAAGATTGCTGCAATCGCCGCCGGAATGTTTGCCGTGCTCGAACCAGTTTCGCTGGAGTCAGATTCGACAGCCAATAAGAATGGAAGTGCGGGAGCAAACGGGTCCGTTTCCTCGAGGTGGAAACAGATGGGACGATCGGAAACGCTTCGCTGATCCTATGCTCTACTGATCCATGCTCGATTGGTCCATGTTCTATTGATCGTATGATCTACGAAGTCATCGTCGGAGGAAAACCGCACCGGCTGGAACTGGAAAAAGCCGACGGCGCCTGGGAGTGCCGTCTTGACGGAATATCCATTCCCGTTGACGCACTGATCCCGCGCCGCGACGTCTTGTCTCTGCTGGTCCACGGGCAATCCTACGAAGTCAAGCGCGAGCAGACCGCAACCGATCTCCACCTGTGGATCCGTGGCGCGCGGTTTGCGGTCGAATTGCGCGATCCGCGCTCGCTGCGCTCACGGCAAAAAGCTGCTGGAGACGAAAAAGGTCCGCGCAAAATTCTGGCTCCCATGCCCGGACGCGTTGTGCGCCTGTTAGTCGCGGAGAATTCAGACGTCGATGCCGGCCAGGGCATCGTCGTGGTCGAAGCCATGAAAATGCAAAACGAAATCAAGTCGCCCAAAAAAGGAGTGGTCAAGAAAATATCGACGATTCCAGGCGCGGCGGTGAACAATGGCGACGTACTTGCCATTGTGGAGTAACCGTCGCAGATTCTAATATCTTTTCGGTGACCTGGTCGAAAACCACTACAGCCCAAGTACCTCCGTCATCTCAGGCCCGATTTGACCGGCGCGTAACATTGAGAGAGATCGCAAGGGCGAACACTCTCATGAAACTCCAGCGCATTATCAGTTTCGCAACTTTGGCAATCTCGATTCTCACGCTTGTCCTCGTATTAAGGCGCCCCACGCCGGTTGCGCCGTCGCTTCCGCCTGCAGCCGTCGCGGCGAACGCGCGTTCCTTTGAGGAAAAATTAAATCAACTGGCGCAGCCGAAGCTGGCCGGCGACGCTCCGAGCGAAGTCCGGATGAATTCCGGCGAATTGTCGGCCGGACTCGCCGAAGCGGCTGGCCTGCTGGCCGCAGCCACGCCATCCTCCACGAACGCTCCCGCCAGTCCTGCTTCAGGCTCGCCCTCAGCAGCATCTTCATCCGCGGGACCTTCTTCCGCAGGGCCTGGAATGCAGTTCCCCGGCTCTGTACCCGATATTAAGGATTACCAGGTCTCGATGGATGGTGACATTGTTCGTGGCCAATTTCTCACTCAGATTGCCGGCAAAGACGTCTATCTGACCCTCGCCGGCCATCTGGGCGCGAAAGACGGCTATGCCACATTCGACGCCACCGAGGTGAAGCTGGGCGATCTTTCCGTTCCTGTGTCGCTCGTGAACGAAGTCTTGCAGAAAAAACTTGCCGAGCAGCACGATCAGCTCAAGCTGCCCCCGAATGTGAAGGACATCAAAGTCGAAAACGGCGAGCTCGTGCTCGAAGAGAAATAAAAAAAGAGAAATAGCGAAAAGAAAAATAGCAGGTCCAGGCCGCGAGGAAACGTATCTGTTGTCCGGCTCGCGGCTCGCAGCTCGTAGCCCGCAGCGCGCGCGCATCGCAGCAAAACTCAGCTCCTCGACAAACCCGGCAGAAATGCTCGCTAATCATGAAACTCCGTTTGTAAAGCAAAATTTGCCCGGGCCTCTAAACTATAGTTTCCTTTCGATAGAACCTTCTAATCTCCAGCTAATCTCTTTCTAACCGCGATTGTTTCCAATCGTCGATATGACGAGCTTCCCACTTCCACCCAACCACGCCCAACACATTTTGGTAGCCAGTCCCAGCACGGTCGTGCGTCAGCGCGTGCTCGAAAGTCTGCGGTCTCCCATCCGCCGCTTCGAACAAGCCAGCGGAGGCGCCGAAGCTCTGGTGCAACTCGAGAGCGGCTGCTGGCAGATGCTTTTTCTCGATCGCCAACTTCCCGACCTGGACGCCGAGGAACTGAGCCAGACCGTCCGCCAGCGTTTTCCCGGGATTGAAGTTGTGCTGCTCGATCCCGAGCTTAAGCCAGAATTCGATCCCCAGTTCCACGCAACCATCAAGGCTGACGCCACGCTCGAAGACGGACTCGCGTCGGCCGAGAGCCAGCTGCCGCCCAACCAGAATGCCGAAGACGGAGTTCTTCCCACCTATCATCCCGTTTCGGCCGCTCCTATCCCTGGGCCCGTCCCGGGTCCTCTCCCGGGGATGATTGGCAACTCACCCGCCATGCAACCCGTCTATCATCGAGCGCGCCTTCTCGCTCCGCGCAACACAGCGGTGCTGATCACTGGGCCGACGGGCAGCGGCAAAGAAGTTGTCGCCCGTGCCATTCATCAGTTGAGCTCGCGCGCGGCGCGCACCTTCGCGGTCGTCAACTGCGCCGCCATTCCCGAAACCCTGCTCGAAGCCGAGCTCTTCGGCTATGCCCGCGGCGCCTTCACGGGCGCCATGCAATCCTATGCCGGAAGAATTCAGACAGCCCAGGGAGGAACGCTCTTTCTCGATGAAATTGGCGAAATGCCGCTCAACCTGCAGCCCAAGCTGCTGCGTTTTCTGGAGCAGAAAGAACTGCAGCGCCTCGGCAGCAGCGAAGTGGTGCGCGTGGATGCGCGCGTGGTCTCCGCCACCAATGCGCATCTGCTATCGCTCGTGCGTGAGGGAAAATTCCGCGAAGACTTGTATTACCGTCTCTGCGGATTCCCCATCGAAATTCCTCCATTGCGCGACCGCCCGGAAGACATTGCGGCGCTGGTCTCGTACTTCGTGGAGAAATTCCGTTCCGGCTTGCCCGAGCCGCGATTCTCCTCCCATGCCCTGCAACTGCTGAAAACGCATTACTGGGCCGGGAATATTCGCGAACTGCAGAATGTGATCGAGCGCGCGCTCATCCTCTCCGAGGGTCAAGCAGTGATTCACCCCGAACATCTGTTGCTGGGAGATTCAAGTTCCCGCAACTCATGTTAGTTGCGCGATATTGAGCGTCACGGGCTTGTATTGGAGCGTCACGTGATCGCGCTCAAAGCAAGATACGCTTCAGGCCACGTCTCTACAGGTAACCTGCCGTGCGGGCAATAGGTCGCCTTCATACGCGCTCCTTATAAACGAGTTCTAAGGCAATTTCTGCCGGGCTGGCATCGACGTTGCTCTGCACAACTTCATGTCCAGCAGCTTTCCAACTTCACGGGATCCGGCTCACGATCCCGAGCATCCACTGGCGCGCGCCTTCGCCTCGTTCACCGAAGCGGCAGGTTCGCTCGAGCGTACCTATGGGCAACTGCAAGGTCAGGTCGCTCAGTTGCGCCGGGAGCTGGAAGTCACCAACCGCGACCTCGCCACCAGTCTCGAAGAAAACCGCCACATCCGCGAACGCCTGCGCCGCATTCTCGAAGGCCTGCCCTGCGGTGTCCTGGTGATCGAAGCCGGAGCTCGCATCGCCACCCTCAATCCCGAAGCGGCGCGGCTGATCGGCGGGAGTTTCGATTCGGTCGAGGCCCTTCCGGCGGCGCTTTCGGCCGCGCTTGAGCGCGCGTCCGATACCGGCGAAGAGTGCGAGTTGCAGCTTGCGTCCCTGACTTCGCCGACAGAACCTTCGAGCGAAAAACCCCTTTGGCTTGCCATTCGCCACGCCTGGCTTGAACAGAGTCAGGCTCAAGCTACGTCGGTTTTTATCCTCCGCGATGTCAGCGAGGCGAAAAAGCTGGAACGCGATCGTGAGCTGCTGCGGAGGCAGCAGGCGCTGGTCGAGATGTCGGCCCTGCTGGCGCACGAAATCCGCAATCCGCTGGGCAGCCTGGAACTTTTTGCCGGACTCCTGGCCGAGTCGAATCTCGAAGGCGAGAGCCGCCGCTGGATTGAACATGTGCAGGCAGGTCTGCGCACTCTCTCCGCCACTGTCAACAACGTGCTCCACCTGCACAACACGCCCGAACCCGAACTCTCGCCCACCGATGCGGGCGAACTGCTTGACTGGGCCTATGATTTTCTTTTGCCGCTGGCCAAGCAGGCGCGCGTGGAAATGCAGATCGTCAACGGCCTGCGCGGCGTCATCATTCCCGCCGACCGGCACCGGCTGGAGCAGGTGCTGCTGAATCTTGCCCTCAACGCTTTCCGCTTCATGGCCGACGGAGGCTGGCTCTCGCTCGTCGGCATCGACCGCACTCGGCTGCCCCATTCCGCGGACCCCACGGATATAGATGCGGTCGAAAGCGATGCCGTCGGTATCGGGGCAACCGAAATCGGGGCCATCGAAATTGTGGTGCGCGATACCGGGCCGGGGATTGCGCCCGAGGATCTGCCCCGCATCTTCGACGCCGGATTCAGCACCCGCCCCGGCAGTTCCGGACTCGGCCTCGCTGTTTGCCGCCGCATTCTCGAACAGCATGGAGGCTCGATTACCGCCGAGAACCGGCCCGCTCATGGAGCTACCTTCCGGCTTCGACTACCCCGGAATCGGCTGACTGATTCCGGACCGGCGCCGGAAAACTCACTCGACAGTCTACGTGAAGTTCGCCCGGACGACTTGCCGGCAACGCTTGACCCGCATATCGCCGAAGGCGCTGCCGAATCCGCCGCCGCCGGATCGCGAGGTGCGTCATGAAACGCCTGCTCATCGCCGACGACGATGCCGGCATGCGCGCCGCTCTCGAAACCCGCTTCCGGCACCGCGGCTGGCTGGTGGATGTCGCCGTGAACGGCAGCGAAGCGCTGGCCAAGTTTCGCGCCGGCCTGCATTCGCTGATCATCACCGATGTACGCATGCCCGGACGCGATGGCTTCGAACTGATGCGCGAGGTGCGCACTTCGTCGGCGCGCACGGCAGTGATTCTGCTGACCGCCTATGGCTCCGTGCCCGACGCGGTCGAAGCCATGCGCAACGGCGCCTGCGATTACGGAAAAATCGGCGATTGGATCGAGAAACTTGGTTTTGCCAGCGAACAGGAAGTGACAAAAGCATTAGCGTTGCAATGGGGATGCCCGGTTGCTTCTAACTTCGATCCCGCCACAATCCAGTCGCACAGCAGCATCCCGCTCTGCATTCTCGAGGCCTATCAGATGCTTCCGCTCCACTACGCAGCCACAACCAATACTCTTAGCCTTGCTTTCGGCGAACGCGTCGATCACGGAGCTCTTTATGCCATCGAAAAAATTCTCGATTGCCGCACCCAGCCCTGCGTTGCGGACGCAAGATCATCGCCCGCCAACTTGAGGCCATGCGCCAGGTGCCACGGCCGAGTGAAGTCGAATTCGGCCCCATGAACGACCTCGCCGAAATGGCCCGCATTGCCTCCAGTTACACCGCGCGTCTCACCCCGGAGAAAGTCCGTCTCACTCGCATCGGGCGTTTTGTCTGGCTTCGCCTCGACGTGCGAAGCCAGATGAAACGCCCTCTTCGTTCCAACCCCCGCTCAACAACGCGCTCGAACGCCCTCGACCTCGTTTTCTGCCTGTCGACCGATTCTCCCCGTCCACTTCCCTTCATCCACCCCTTGCGCGATTTCCGCGCCGCCACTCCGCCCCAAACCACCTAAGTCCCAATCCCAAACTTCGAAACTCACACGGTTTTCCTGAGACCCGAGACCTAAGACCTGATACCTGGTTCTAAAGCGTTCTCTTAAACAACGGCACCGCCGCAGCCAGCGTGATCGCAGCAAAGATCGAAAGATAAATCATGTCCGGAACAATCGCTCCCAGCCCCGTTTCCTTCAGCAGCAGCGATTTAAACCCATGCACCGCATAGGTAAACGGATCCACTATCGCAATCCCCCGCAGCCACGCCGGGAACGCCTGGATGGGGTAAATCGACCCGCTGGGAAAAAACAGCAGCGTATTCAGAATGCCAAACATCGCCCGCGGCACCAGCGGATCCTCGACCCGTGCCATCATCAGGAACATCATCGAATTGAATGCCACCGAAGTCAGGGCAATCATGATGAGCAACCCCACCATCGTTCCCGGATTGAATATCGTTCCCACTCCCGACAACAGCGACCCCACCACCGTGATCACCACCCCGGTCATCACCGCCTTGATTGCGCCCGCTCCGTTCAGCCCCAACACCAGCTCCGCCTTCGTAATCGGAGTCACCAGATATCCCTCATGCACTCCGCGCGCCTTGTCGTCGATATAAAGCATTCCGCCGCCAATCATCACCGATACGAACATCGCCAGCGAAATCGACCCCGGCAGCAGAAACTTCATGTACTCGATATACGGATAAAGTTCCACCACCTCCAGCGCCGTCTGCTGCAGCAGCCGCGGCGAAACATCCGGCTGATTCAATGCGTCGGTCAACGAGGTCATCTCGTCTTCCAGGGTAGAACTCATGAAGTTATCGCTGTTGTCTACAATCAGCGCAATCCGCGGATGATTCTTCTCATACACCAGCTTCGAATACTGCGGCGGAATGATCACCGCGCCCTGAATCTTGCCATTGCGCACGTCCTCCCGCGCCTGTACCTCGTTGTCATAGGGGACCGCAACAAACGTCCGCATGTTCGATCGCACCGCGTCAAACGCCTCCTGGATACGGATCGCCTGCGTTCCGTGATCCTCATCCACGATCCCCATCTTCGCATCGCGGATTTTTCCGCCGAAGGCATTCCCCAGCACGATCAGCTGCACCAGCGGCATCACCATCGCCACCATCATCAGCGTCGGCGAACGGAAGAACTTGCGCATCTCGCGCTCGATAATCGCCATCATCCGATTCATGGCTGCAACCCCGGTCTCTGCGGCATCATGTATCCATAGGCCTTGACCAGTTCGTCGCGCAACTGCCGGCCGGTGTAGTGAACAAACACATCGTCCAGAGTCGTGTTCTGCACGGAGAGCGTCTTCAGTGGCACCTGCGCCACCACGGCCATCTCCACCAGATCGGTTGTTGTCCCCGACCCATTCGACGTCAGGACTCGAAACATTCCCGCGCTTTCGTTCTGCACCGACGTCACTCCGGGCAATCCTCGCAGCCGCTCTTCCCAATCCGCCGGAGGATGCTCGAAATGCGCTTCAATGACATTCGTTCCCGGCACGCTCGCCTTCAGCGCCTCCGGAGTATCCAGCGCCACCAGCTTTCCGTGATCCACAATCGCAATGCGATTGCACAGCCGGTCCGCTTCATCCATGTAGTGCGTCGTAATCAGCACCGTCAGCTTGCGCTTCGACTTGATGTTGGTCAGCATCTCCCACACCGCCACGCGCGACACCGGATCGAGTCCGGTCGTCGGTTCGTCGAGAAAAAAAATCTTCGGACTATGCACCAGCCCGCGCGCAATCTCCAGCCGCCGCCGCATTCCTCCCGACAAAGTCTTGGTCTGCGCGTCCCGCCATTTCGTCAGATCGACGGTTTCGAGCAATTCGTCGATGGCCTCCTTGCGCCGCTTCGCCGGCACGTCATAGAGCTTGGCGTAAATATTCATATTCTCTTCGACCGTCAAATCCAGATCGCTGGTCAGCGCCTGCGGAATCACTCCAATCACCCGCCGCACCGCCGCCGGATCCGATGTCACATCGTGCCCCGCCACCATCGCCCGCCCGCCCGTGATCGGAATCAGCGTGGTCATCATCCGGATCAACGTCGATTTCCCCGCTCCATTCGGCCCCAGCAACCCAAAAATTTCCGCTTCCCTCACCGTAAACGAAACATCGTCAACCGCCGTGAACTCGCCATATCGTTTCACGATATGTTCCACTTCAATCGTATTCGGAGCGTCCGCCGCTATCTCACCCTTGCTGAATTCCGAAGCCGAAACCGGCGCACCGTTGGTCCTGCTTATTTCCTCCGTTTTGTTGGTCTCCGCGTTCATGGCTTCGCCGCCGCTTCCGCGCTGGTTGGCGCCGTGCCTTTAATTTGTTGCGGACTCACCAACACCTCCGCAGTCATTCCCGGCACATACGCTCCTTTCGGATTTGCCAGTCGCACCTTCAGCGCGATCGTGCGAATATCCCGCTTGCGCCGTCCCACATCCCGCTGCGTGGCAAAATCCGCTTCCGCCGCCTTATAAAAAACCTTCCCCGGAACCACCGTCCCTCCCGGCAGCCGCACTTTCAGCGTATCTCCGAATCCAATATGATCGGCATCGGTCTCCGGAATTGCCGCGAACACCCAGGTGTCGCTGAAATCCACCACGGTCACGATCGCCTGCCCCGCATTCACCACTTCGCCTTCGCGTGCCGCCCGTACCAGCACCGTCCCTGTCACCGGCGAATAAATCTTCGTGTAGCCCAGCCGCACCTCGGCTTCCTTCAGCTGCGCCACCGAGTTCTCTACTTGCGCCCGCGTCGCTGCCACCGTGCTCTGCGCCGCTGTAGCCTGATTGGTCCGCGCAATCGCCGAATTCAGGTCCGCTTGCGCCGCAGCCACTTCGTGTTGCAGCGACTGCACACTCGCCTGCTGCGCCTTCAGATTCATCTCCGCCTGTACCCGGTCCTGATCCGACTCGACTCCTGCCTCCGCCAGCCCAATCGTCCGCCGGCTGTCGCTCTCCACCCGCGTCAACGTCGCTTCTGCCTGCGCCAGTTGCGCTCGCGTCGAGGCCAGTTTTGCCTGCGCATTGGCCACGTCGCTTGAGGTTGATCCTTTGGTCGATTGCCGCGTGTATTCGTTTGCGCTCATCTGCGAGCGCATATTCGAAATGGTCGCCGCCGCCGCGCTCTCCTCCGCCTCCAGTTCCGACGGATCCAAAATCGCGATCAGATCTCCCTGCTTTACCTGCGTTCCTTCTTCCACCAGCAGCTTTTCAATCCGCCCCTGAATCTGCGGACTCACCACGATCTGGTTCGCATCCACGGTTCCGACCAATACCAGATCGCTCCCGTGCGGCGTCGAGATAAAGTAGTATCCTGCCGCAATCACCAGAATGATCCCGAGCAAAATCAAAAACTTATTTCGCGCATTCATCGCCAATCTCCCTGCATATCAATCCAGAAGCATTTTCCCATCCCACGTACCTCTCGGTGCTTCCCGTTGTCCTTAAGCTTTCCTCCGCGCGCTCGGCGTCTCGGCGGTGATCACCGAAACAGCGCCGCCGAAATAAAATTCAGAACAAATGCCCGCCGCTCGCGAATTCGCCCCTCCGATAGAGGATCGACCTTCACGAGGCTCTTCATCAACGGCGCCGTACTGAAATAAAAAATAATGATTCCCACCACCGACGGAACAAAATCGATCGGATCGACCTCCCGAAATTCCCCTGCCTCGATTCCCTGGCGCAACACATCTACCAGTTTGGCGAAAATCGGAAGAAAATATTCTTTTGCAATGCGCTGCATGGGAACGTGCCCCTTCCCGCCTGCGCGCATCCACTCCGCCTGCACCACCCGCGGAAACCGTGGATTCGCGGCGATGTAATCGAAATACTCGCCCAGATACTTCAAAATCTTTTGCCGCGGCGGCAGGTCGCTTTCGAAAACCGGCATCACCCGCGCCCGCAGCCCGCTGAACACATGGTCAAGCACAGCTTCGTAGAGCGCGTCCTTGTCCTTGAAGTAGTAATAAAGGAGCGCCTTGTTGACATGCGCCGCGCGTGCGATCGCGTCCGTGCGCGCGCCCGCGATGCCGTGCTCGGCGAATTCGGCCACCGCGGCTCGCAAAATGGAAGCCCGGCTCTCCTCCGGCTGGCCGCGCGTCCCGAAACGTGGAACGATGGCGTGGCCCCTGCTGCGGACGGCGGCGCCGCGGCGGGCAGGATGCAGGCGAAACTTGGTCCTCGATGTCATATAATTAACTAGTTAGTTAGATTGTAACATAGGATATTTCCGGCTCCAAGCAGGGTATTCCCGATTTCCAGAAAAGTGAGCGGTCGCGATGTGTGGCGACTCAAGAGCACAGACTCCCGCCCTCACGCCTTCGGTTCCGCCGGCACCTCAAACGGCCCACACCGCCCGCCCATACGATCGCGCATCGATTGCCGGAATTTCTCCCGCTCCTCCGGAGTCATCCGCGCCCATCCCTCCATCCACCGGCGCCGCCACCGTCTCGGGCCACCATGGCCGCCGCGCCGCCCGTGAAATCCGCCGAAAAGAATCTTGCTCAGCACCATGATCCCGATTGCCTGCCAGTAGCCGATCACATGCAGGCCAAAAATTGCCGGCATCAGCCAGTTCCACAGGCGCATCACAAAATAGCCGAATAGGGCAAACAGCACTACAAACAGCAGAGCGAACGTCATCGCCTTTGTAACCTTCCTCGTAACCCTCGCAACCGGATTTTCTTCCAGATTTCCTTCCATCGTTTTGTCCTCACTCTCCGATAAATTCGTCGTAGACAGCCTGCAGCCGCTCGCGCAGGTAAAGCACTGCATAATGCTTGCGCGAGAGCAGCGTATTCACGCCCACGCCCGTTTTTGCCGCAATGTCTTTGAAGCTCTCACCCATCAGCTCCTGCGCGATGAACACTTCGCGTTGTTCCTCCGGCAGTTCGTCCAGCGCGGCTTCCAGTTCTTCCAGCAGAACATTTCGCGCGTAAACCGCATCCGGCCCAGCGTCTGGCGAAGCGAGAGAATCCTCCAGCCGGAATATCTCTTCACCCTCCGCGTCAATCGCCGCTTCGTCACCCAACACTTCCCACTTTTTCTTGCGGAACAGATCCGTAATCCGGTTGCGCGCCACGCGAAACAGCCACGCGCTCACGTGTTCCACCGGGTTCAGCATGCGATAAGCTTCGACCAGTTCGTAAAAAACCTCTTGCAGAATGTCTTCCGCGTCCTCGCGGTCAGTCACACGCCGCCGGATGAAATTCCGCAGCCGCGGCCGCTCACGGTCGATCGCGTCCGCGATCCGCTGATCCTGCGTAGTGCGATCCGGGGCGGGGCGGCCTTGCGTCGGGTCGTCCTCTGTCCGCTGATCCTCCACCCGCTGATTCAGCTCCGTCATCACCCACCGTTTGCTTAGCGCCTGCTCCATCCGATCTAATCAGTTCTCGGTCGTCAGTCCTTGGCGTCCAGTTCTCGGTTCCCGGTTCTCAGTTCTCAGAAAAAATGCCTCGGCTAGCACTGAAAACCGACGACTCATTATGTCCATCTACTTCTGTAGACGAACGAGCCCGTCAAATATTGTATGGAGATCATAGTGGCGCGGTTTAGCCGCTAAACCCAAGATTCTCCAGAGGAAGATTTCTCCACCGCGATTGAATGAAATCCAGCCCCGGAGGGGCGTCCAGTTGATTAGCCCAGCGCTTCAGCGCTGGAGAAAGTGCGACAAATCCCAAAGTCCCAGAGGGACGACCATCTCTCACCACACTCTTTGACCCCTGAGGAAACACCCGGCCCGCGACACCTCCCTCAGAGATGTTAAAGTTACTGTGGCTGTCATCCATCCCCCATTTGCCTTGGATCAACCGAGGTTCTGGCCGCAATGCAGCACATCGTCAACAACCTTTGGCTTGGCGGTCAATACGACGCCGACGAACTGGTTCACGACAATCCAGAAAAAATCACGGCCATCCTCAACGTCCGCGGCCCCGATGCCTACAATCCGCCGGGACGGGACCAATCCGCCGAGCATCCTGGCAAAGCGTACAAATATATTCCAGCGCCCGACATCGGCACCGTTTATCCCCGGCATGTGAAGGAAGCCGTCGAGTGGCTCGGGGAACAAACCGGCAAAGGCGCACGCATATTGATCCATTGCAAGCACGGAATCTCGCGCTCGCCAGCTTTCCTGGCCGCGTTCATGGTCGTGAGCGGAATCTCCTCGAACCTCGAGGACGCGAAGATTCTGATCTCTCAGCATCGGCCCGTTCACCCGGCGGCGCAGCTTGTCGATCCCGCAACCCGTGTTGTCCTGATCTGCGCGCTCACCGGGTTGCCCAACCGCGCTGCCTTTGACCGGGGAAACACCAGTCCCTTCGTGGCCATCGCTGACGTCCACCACATGCGCATTTTTAACGAGATGTATGGTCAACTCTCCGGTGACAAGCTCCTGTGCAGGCTTGCCTACGTGCTCCTCGGCGCCAAACTTGACGCCTACCACGACGCCGGAGACAAATTCCTATGCAAAGCTGATTCTCACCAGGACGGCTCTCAGTCGGATGGCTCTGGACCGGACGGTTCCAAACTCGACGGCTCTAAGTCAGATTTGGCCGCCAAGCTCTCCGAAGCTCGGCAGGTTTTTATGCGGCCATTTCAGCTCTATGCCAACGGCCACATCCAAACCATCGAGGGGATGGATTTTTCCTTCGGCATCGGCGCAACTCTGAAAGAAGCGGAGTCTGCCCTGCACGAAGCAAAAAGGTCAGCACTCCAAAACGAGCCACCAGAGTGGCTGCGGCGGATTATTGCCATGGGCGGCCGCGGCCAAGTCTGGTAATCCAAGCTTCACTGATTTTTCCGTGCAAGCAGCGCGTGTCAGTTAGTGGAAACGCGATGTTTCGACAGTGACCGATTCGTGAGTTCTACAAGTCGGCGAGCCAGGCACATAAAAAACCGCCCAGCCAGAGCTGAGCGGGGCAGAGTCGAACGCTTGCAGCAACACACTCGACTCTAATGTCGCGCACTTCGACCCTGCACATGCGACGTCAAAGTGCGCGACTAGGCGAGCACCCTAAGGAGTCAGTTCGAAGACAACGCCAGCCCCGTTCGATCCTCCCGCGGAGGTAGTGCCGTACAGATTGCCCGCGCCGTCGGGAATCAAGCCGCTGAACGGGGTGCGTCCGTCCGCGCCGTTAAAACTCCAGGGAAGAGGCTTCATATATTTCCAATGGTCCAAGCCTATCCAATTTAGCCCAAAGACAACCCCATCCCCGTCCTCGCCACCCAACGCGGTGCCGTAAAGGTATTCGTAGTACTCGTTCCCGAAATATACGACCCCGCCCCAAGGATAGAAACCGTCTTTTTTGCCGCCGAGAAAGGAGTGGCGAACAATAAACGTCCGCTGCTCGCTCTTTTTCTTTCCCTTCAGATAGACCAGCATGTAGATTGTTCCGTGGTTCTCCGCGCCGCCATACACTGTCGTACCGTAAATGTCCCCCCACGGGTCGAGGACGGGGGTGCTTTCTGCATCGAGGCCATCTTTAGCGCCACCGCGAAAGGTGTGGAGCCCGGTCACCCTCCAACCGCCTTCGCCGTCCGGTGACATCTCGAATACGGATTCAGATTCGGTAGTGTAGATGTTCCCGGCACTATCCATACTCAAGCCGGCACAGTTCTCCTCGTAAGGATCAATCGGCGTGATCACTTGGATCGTCCAATCGCCCCCGAACGGGCTCAGTTCGAAGACGGTTCCGGAACTATTCTTGCCGCCGGAATACGTTTTGCCGTAGAGATTGCCCGCCCCGTCCATGATCAGGCCGTTCACTGGATTAGCGCCATCCGCACTGCCAGTAAAGCTGTACAGCACGGTCTCCGTCCAGCTTCCTCCCACGGGACTAAGTTCGAACACGACACCGTATCCATTCGCGCCGCTGTTGTACGCCGTTCCATAGAGATTTCCCGCCCCGTCGAACATCACGTAAGAGTAGGTTGGGTTCGCTCCGTCCGATCCTCCAGTGAAACTGTAGAGCACGGTCTCGTTCCAGCCCCCGTCGCCATTCGGGGAAAGCTCAAATACGGTTCCATCTCCCCATAGCCCCCCAGAGTAGGTCGTCCCATAGAGGTTGCCAGCAGCGTCAAAGGCGAGGTTGGACGTGGGGTCGCCGCCGTCGCTGCCGCCCGTGAAGCTATAGAGCACAGTCTCAGTTTGTCCCCTCGCAGGAAGAGCAAAAAGCAACAGCAATGCGAGCACGGCGAGGGTGAGAACGACGAAGGTGATCGCGGCTGCCAATCTCGTCGAGCCGAATCTCGGTTCGCCATCGGAAGTGTCGAGATGGCGTCTCGCCACGGTATTCATTGCCGATGAATGCATAGTCCCTCCTCATAATTTTGTTCTTTGTTGTGAGCCCTCGGTGGTTAGGAGAGTTTCCCTCGCGTTCTCCGAGGACCGCTCTTGGTGAATCTCCTTTTCGTTTTTAGGGATTTTCCTACAGACTAAATAGATACCCTTGGGTGGGTTCTGTCAGTGCACTTTGTCACCAGGCACTGTGATTGCCGGATGCTTCACAGGTTCGCGCTTCCTTGCAAATGAGGGTTCTGCGTGTCGCGTTCTCGTGAAATGGCTCCTGACCAGCACGCGAGCAACTAGGAATCTCATCCCCTCCGCGTACTCGAACCGGCGAACCCTACTCCGCCCCGCCCGCGATTGAAGGCACCAGTAGCACCTCGTCGCCATCTTGAAACGAATACGCCGCGCCGCCCAGGAAGCGAATGTCTTCCTCATTCACGTAAATATTCAGGAAGCGCCGCGTTTCTCCCGCCTCATCCCGCAGATGCGGCTTCAGGTCCGGAAACTGCGAATCAAGGTGCGAGAACAGCTCGCTGAGATTTGTCGCCGAACAGACCACGCTCGGAGTTCCAGCCGTAAGCCGCCGCAATGCCGTCGGTATTTGAACTGTAATGCTCATAAAAACCTCCAGGGCCGAATGCCCGAATGAATGGAATCAGTCGTTGGTCGTTAGTCGTTAGCAAACCCGACCACGACCGAATTGCCACAAGCTTTCGCGACCCGCGAGCGACTAACGACCATCAACTATCGACCTTGCTCTACCGCCCAACTGCCGCCGTCTCCGTCACAGCCGACGACAAACTCGCCTTCGACGCCAGATACGCCTCAAACTCGGCCAGCTTGGGAGCAATCGCCGTCTCGCTGGAAGAACGATACTTATCCACCAGCACGTCGGTGGTCTTCAGCCCATTGCCGGTCACGCAGATCACGGTCGTCTCATCCGGCAAAATCCGATCCTGATGAATCAGCTTGCGCGCCGTTCCCACCGTCACCCCGCCGGCCGTTTCGGTGAAAACGCCTTCGCTCTCCGCCAGCAGTTGAATCGACTCGACAACCTCTGTATCCGTGATATCTTCCGCCCACCCGCCGCTCTTGTTGATCGCCTGCAAGGCGTAATGTCCGTCGGCCGGATTGCCAATCGCCAGCGACCGCGCAATCGTCTTCGGCCGCTGCGGCTCAATCTCGCTGCTGTACTGCTTGATCGCTGTCGAAATCGGCGAACATCCCGCCGCCTGCGCGCCAAAGAACTTTACCGGCTTCGGATCGACCAGCTTCAAAAGAATCAGCTCATCGAACGCCTTCTTGATTTTGGTAATCAACGAGCCGCCCGCCATCGGCACCACTACGTTGTCCGGCAATCGCCAGCCCAGTTGCTCGGCAATCTCATAGCCCACCGTCTTCGAACCCTCCGCGTAGTACGGGCGAAGATTCACGTTCACGAATCCCCACCGGTGCTCATCGGCGATCTGCGAGCACAACCGGTTCACGTGATCGTAGCTGCCATTGATGCGCACCACCTCCGCGCCATAAACCTGCGTGCCGAGAATTTTCGCCGGCTCCAGATCGGAAGGAATAAAAATCCACGCCTTGAATCCCTCGCGCGCCGCCTGTGCCGCCACCGAATTCGCCAGGTTTCCGGTCGACGAGCACGCCACCACTTCAAACCCAAAGCTGCGCGCATTCGCCAGCGCAACCGCAACCACGCGGTCTTTGAAGCTCAAAGTCGGCAGGCAAACGGCATCATTCTTGATGAACAACCGCCGCGATCCGATCTTCTCTCCCAGCCGTGGCGCGCTCGTGAGCGGCGTGAAGCCAACCGGCAACGACGGCTGAGACTCCGCCGGCAGCGGCAGCAATTCCCGATACCGCCACATATTCGGAGCGCGCGAGGCGAACGCGTCACGCGAAACGTGCGCGCGCAGCGAATCGTAATCGTAGGTGACTTCCAGCGGCGAGAAGCAGCTTTCGCAGATGCTGCGTGGCTGGTTAGCGTAGGTTTTGCCGCATTCGCGGCAGCGGAGCTGGTACGTGCTCGTTCCCATGGTGCAACTCTTTCCGTGACTGAGTGGGACGAGCCGGGGAAAATTTCCCCATTTACTGCAAAACCCCTTTTCCGAATGGGAAAAGAGGCTCGGGAGATGCGAAACTCTAAATCGAAATCAGTTCGCTTACCCGAATCTCATGGTCCCCGTTACCGGGCGAGAGTTGGCACCTGTCAACAAGGATATATGATCCCCATCCGGTTGCCGTGGCGTCCTAGGGCTCGTCCCTCAGCCACTCTGCATGAAATTCCGATTTGCTCAATGAGGAGCAAACCTGACGAAAAGATTACAGCCGACCAATCGGTCTGTCAAGCGCGTTTTGCAGGGTTATGCCTTCGACACGTTCATCCAAAGCTATTGACGAACGTCGATGAATACCTGAACCAGCATCATCGCTATCAGGAGAGCCCACATGCGCCTTTGATTGCTTTCTGGCGTAACAGACCTTGCCGTCAAGAGAAAGACTACGGACAGGGCTCCCCCCACGATATATTCTGCTGTGATGATTTTGCCATTCAGCGACATCGGGCCCGACCAAAGAAACCGGTCGAGCACCAAGCCGCCTAGAAAAGACGCGAAAAATATGCTGAACGCTACAATCGTGAGTCGGTGACTAGGTGGTGCTGGTCGGGGTGGAATCTCGTCGAACATAACTACCTTATTCAGTTTTCTTTTTTGATCCGGTTTTTTCGTTCCTTTTCCGCCGGCTTCATCTTGAGCACATTCAAGACGCCCTAAAAACCGGCTTCGCCGGCCCGCACACCGATTCAAACCAGCGGCTGATATATACCTGGGCGTGGCCTTCGCCGCAGAAATGCCGCGCCGTCGGGGTCATGGCCGCGGTCAAATCCCATTTGATGACCGCGAGCTTCCGCTCTCCGCACTCGATCACAAACCAATGGATCGGATTCTCGCTGACAATCCCGCAAATCTCGCATTGAAATTCCTTCACGCTCGACATGCGGCTTAGCTGGCCCCCGCCTGCTTTTTCTCGGCCGCCTCCAGCTTGCGCAACGCCGCCATGGTTGCCGCTGACGTATCCTTCCGTTTCTTGCTCTTTTGCCGACGCTTGGTCTTCGTGGTGTAGTGATTTTGCGACACACAGTCTCCTGTCTGGTTCAGATCTTCACGCTGATTCGCGCTGGGTCAAGCAAAAGATGCCCGAGTAAATGGCCGAGCAAAATGGCGCCCGAACAAATAATGCCCCAGCAAATGGCGCTCGAGCCAATCGCTCCGCACGACCTCAATTGTACTTGTTAGCCCTTCGGAAACGCGACAGGAAGTGCTTCGGCGGACAGCAGGCGACAGAAGTTTTCCACGCGCCCACCACCTCTCACCGGTGAGCCTTACCGGCTATACCGATTTCTCTTCTTATCCTCGTGACGCTCGATTCCCAGCTGAATCAGCCGGTCGATCAACTCGGAATAGGACATCCCCGACGCCATCCACATCTTCGGATACATGCTGATGGCCGTAAAACCCGGCATGGTATTGATCTCGTTCACAAAAATTTTGCGCCGCTGATTCGGCGAACCCGGCCCCATCAGAAAATCCACCCGCGCCAGTCCCGTGCAATCGACCGCCCGAAACGCCGCAATCGCCAACCGCTGCACGGTTTTCATCTCCGCCTTCGTAATCTTCGCTGGGATCACCGCCTCCGACCCTTCGCTCAAATATTTCGCGTCATAGTCGTAAAACTCCTTGCACGGAATAATCTCTCCCGCAATCGACGCCTTCGGATCGTCATTGCCCAGCACCGCGCACTCGATCTCGCGCGCCTTATTCTTTTTTCCGCCAACACCCTCCTCGATCACAATCTTGCGATCGAACTTCGCCGCCTCCACAATCGCCGGACCCAGTTCCCTGCCGTCATGCGCCTTCGAAATTCCCACCGACGACCCCAGATTCGCCGGCTTCACAAAGACCGGATACTTCAACTTGCTCTCCACCAACTTCTGCACTCTTTTCGGCTCGCGTTCGAATTGGCTGCGCAGCACGGTCACGTGTTTCACGATCGGTAATCCCGCCGCGCGAAACAAAGACTTCATGATGTCCTTATCCATCCCCGCCGCCGAACCCAGCACTCCCGCGCCCACATAGGCGATGTCGGCCAATTCCAGCAGTCCCTGAATCGTTCCGTCTTCACCAAAAGTCCCGTGCAGCACCGGAAAAATAACATCCACGTTGATCGCGCGATCGGAGGCTCGCCGAAGCGCAGAAGCATCGCTCTGGAATGGCATCAGCCCGCTCTCGCGGTGAGCTGGCTCCGGAGGAACCACAACTGCCTCGCCCGCAGCCAGAACCGCCGCTCCCGGAGTCGCCTCGGGATCGCCCGCCCGCAGCGCCGTCGTTCGTGTGGAGCGGGCGCCCTCGTCCGCGTGCTCTTCGTTCTTGCTCTCACCCTTCAGCAGCCGTTCTGCGTGTTCCGCCGTGAGCCAGCGCCCATCCTTCGTGATGCCGATGGGAACCACTTCATATTTTGTTTTATCGATTGCCCTCAGAACGGACGCCGCCGAGAGCAGCGAAACTTCATGCTCACCGCTGCGTCCGCCAAAAAGAATGCCTACTCGAAGCTTTGCCATCGCAGTTCAGTCTGGCGCTCGGGCGGCTTTTACGTCAATCGCAGATTTGGTTCCAAACTCGCACTCAACCACAGAGGGCGCAGAGGCGCACAAGGGAACACCTGGCAACCTTACTCCGTGTCTTCCCCTGTGCTTTTCTGTGCCCCCTGGGGTTGAGAGGATTGAGCCGGGCGGAATGGGAGGCAATCATCTCCCGGTTCCTTGCCGGCAAAGCTACTCCCGGTTTCGCAACGCCAACGACGTCTCTCCAGACTGGCGCGCCGGTTCATTGAGTCGGTCTTCGATGTGCTTCTGAATGAGGTTCCACTCCGAGCGCAGCGTCATCTCCTTGATCGTGAATTTGGAGTCTTTGCGGGCATCATCCAGGCGCACCGCCAATTCATTTTTCTGCAGCCGGAAATCTATGGTTTCCGCAAGCGGCACAACCTGCCCGGACGACTTGCCCACGATGACAAATACTACGTTGTCGCTTACCAGCGTGTACTCCGGGCAGCTTTCCTCGACCGCTGCCATCTGCGGCGGCCCGAACTGGTTCATGAAGCCTTTATGCGCGAGAATGCAGTCGCCCATGCGCATCCGAACCACCGTTCCTTTTTGATAGGCGCCGATCGGCGCCGCGAACGCGACCGATATCCCGCCCATCAATATTCCGCCCGTCATCAGCGTCGCAAGCAATTTGGATCTCATAAATCTCCTCTCAGCAGTCTCTCCATCGTGCACCATGATCGGCAATTGCCGATCCTTGCTTCACGGACCTCCCGGTTCGTAGTTGTAGCCATTCCGGCTGTGGAATGTAAAGTTGAGGTTGTGAGTCGGCAGAAGGCGAAGCGAATGAAATCCCACCTCGTGACTGGGCAGATCGTACGTCACAACGTAAGAGGCACGCAGATCGTTCAGCGCAGCATTCATTAAGCTGGAGCCATCGGACGCCACCGCTTCTGAAAGAAAAGATTGTCCGGACAAGGATTGTCTAAACAGCGATCGCCTGAGCGACGATTGTCCCGATGATGGCCTTCGCGCGAAAGTTGGCGCCGCCCCGAAATAGCGCCCTCCCGTGCCCTCCGAGAGCTGCCGCAGCAACCCGCTGCCCGTTGTTTCATTTCCCGTGGTTTCATTCGAGGCATCGTTGTCCGGGGCTCCCATATCTACGGAGTAGACCAGAGCGCCGGCAGCGCGCAAGGATTCCATCGCCTCGCGTCCGGAATGGATGCTGATGTTGTCGTTCCCGTCCGAAAACAGAACTACAATCGGCCGAACTCCCGCGCGGCGATGCTGTTCGATAAAATCGGTCGCGAAAATCAGCGCGTCGAATAGCGGCGTCGTGCTATCGGCCGGCAGTGCCAGAAGATCGCCCGCCACGTCGGAATCTCGGCAGCCGTTCGAGCAAAGCAGGGCGGCCTGCATGCCCCCAAACCACATAATGGAGAGGTCGTCATTCCCCATTGAACGCTCTCCATCCACCAGTTGCTTTACGTCGCTTACGGCAATTTGAAAACGCGGCGCGGTCGATTCGCTCCGGTCTACCAATGCCACCACCTCGAGCGAGGTTTCATCCGAATGCATGAAGCTGCGGAACTTGCGAATCACCTGTTCACTGTCAACCACCGCAAAGTCCGAGGGCGTCACGGTTTCGACCGCGCGGTTGTTCTCATCCGTGGCGAAGAATGTAACTCGCACTTCCGACACCGTGCTGCGATATAACGGCTGCTGAGAGTCGTTTCTATTTTCGTCGGGCACTTGCACAGCTGCCGGGCAAGAAAACACGGAACTCAACACCAACAAGACTACGCCTGCCATCCGACTGTGCCGATCTTTCAGCATCGCATCCCACGAGCTCTATCGGCGCACCGCAGGACGCTCTCCAATTACCCTGGTTATCTTGGGTGGTGACCCTCCTATCGCAGAGGGTCTGCCAGAACTCCAGTTATGAACCACGCATCGGTAATTTCATTCCGAGACCTTAACCAAATCTTCGAGGAAAATCCCTCGTCGCGAGATGTTATGTCCTCACCCCTTGCTCAACTGAAAATAAGTTGCACAAGCTTGCTTGACACCAATGCGAATCGGGTGTGAAATTGTTCGGACTTCGAAGGCCGGTGCCCGGCCCTTCCCCTATGGCACTCGGACCAGAAGCTCCCGTCGAAGAAGCCCACGCGGGGATGCGAGTCGAATGACACAAGTTGGCTTGACGGTTTCCGCCAGTGGAAATATTAAGAAGGAGCTTTACATCTCACAGGAGTGATCTATGAATCCGATCGAACGACGTAAGAACGTCCTGCCGAAATGGTCCGTATTGCTGGTTCTTTTCGCTATAGCCGCATTTGTTTCCGTTGCATCTGCTGCACCGCCAAAAAGCGGAGGCGGCGGTGGTTCGCACCCCGCCCCGGCGCAACACGCAGCCCCTGCGGCGCACGCGGGTGGAAGTTCCGGCGCGCGACCCGGCGGTGCGGGTTCGGCAAGCCGTGGTCCCGGTGGCGCAGGCGCAGCCAGGCCCGCCGGCGGTGCCGGTTCAGCGAGCCGCGGTCCTGGTGGCGCAGGCCAAACTCGCGGCGCAACTGGCGCTCGTCCCGGTCAGGCGGGTGGTGCTAACAGGCCCGGCGGTCAAGCTGCAGGCAACCGTCCCGGCGCAGCCGCTGGCAATCGTCCCGGACAAGCTGGTGGAAATCGTCCTGGCGCAGCTGCGGGCAACCGTCCCGGTCAAGCGGGCGGCAATCGCCCCGGCGCAGCTGCGGGCAACCGTCCCGGCGCAGCCGCTGGCAACAGAGGTGGCGCAGGCGCCGCTGGCCGGCATCAGCCCGCTGGCAGCCGCAACGTTTCCCTCAGGGGTGGCGGGTCCGCTACGGTTCGCAAGGATGGATCGGTTCGCTCGATCCATGCCAACGGAATGACGATCAATCGCGGCATGCACGGCGGTCGCTCTGTCACCAGCGTGCATAACGGACGCACCATAGTCAGTCACGGAAGATACGGCGGATACAGCCAGCGCGCCTACTTCAACCGCGGCGGCCACTCCTACTACCAGCGCACCTATTACCGCGGCGGACATTACTATGCCTACGGCTACCGCGGCTACTACTGGGGCGGACGTCCCTTCTACGGCTACGCTCCAGCGTACTACTGGGGCCCCGGATTCTACGGATGGGCTTATAACCCCTGGCCTGGGCCGGTTTACTGGGGGGTAGCGGCATGGGGATGGGGACCGTGGTATGGCTTCTATGGTCCTTGGTTCACGCCCTATCCGGTCTACGCCAGCGCGGCCTTCTGGCTCACGGATTATCTGATTGCCGCCAACCTGCAAGCCGCCTATGCCGCGCAACAAGCCGCCGGCGACGGAGGCGACCAGGGTCAACTCGGCCCGCTTCAGCTTGGTCCTGACACCGACGGCGAAATCGCCTCCTTGTGGACGACCGATCCGCTGGTCGCCGCTAACCTCGAAACCGTCTACGGCGCTTACATGCTCGGCGGAGGATCGCCCGCATCCACCAATCAGCTCAGTCCTGACGTGAAGCAGGCTCTCAGCGACGAGATGAAGTACGAGATCCAGGCGGAAAAAACAGCCGCGGCAGCTGGTCAGAATTCCGGTTCTTCCAGCAGCAACCAGGTGCCACCCGCGCTCGATCCCAACATCCGCATCTTCGTCGTATCTACCGACGAAGATCTCACCACCGCCGACGGCGTCGAATGCTCGCTCACCCCCGGCGATGTCATCAACCGTACCACCGACACGCCCGACGATGACAACATGGTGAACGCGACCGTCAAGAGCAGCAAGAAAGATGAGTGCGTCGTTGGCGTCACCGTCGCCATCTCCGCCGACGATATACAGGAGATGCACAATCAACTGCGCATTCAAATGGATGCCGGGTTGAAGGAACTGGCCGACAAGCAGGGCAAGAACGGAATGCCGGCCGCTCCCGATGCCAAAACGCAGCCGGGAGAGGTCCCAGCGCCCCAACCCGACACCAGCGTGCAGGGCGACTTGCAACAGCAGGCCAAGGATGCCGACGCAGCCGAAGCCGAGGCCAAGTCGCAGGAGAATCAGTAAGCGGGACGAGACTTAAAGACGAAGAAGAAAAGTCGAGCGACGGGCGTCTCGCCGTCCCTTGACTAAAAGCGATTAGCGGGCGGCCGGACGGCAACGTCCGGCTCGCCACATACATAAGACCGCAAGAACACTCCCGCTCGGGAGTGTACGCCGACATCTTCATAGGAGGAAGTTTGCAATGCGCCGCAATTTACAAACACTCGTCCCGCTTCTCGCCTCGGTTGCTCTGGCCTCGATTCTTCTCGCTGTCGCCTCCCGCACCGCGCTCGCGCAGCAAACCGTTTCGCTCGAAGACCAGCTCAAGGCGCAATACACGCTGGTGAAGATGGGTGAAGACTCCAGCGGCGCCGCCGTCGTCGAGCAGGGCACCATTCTCGTCGTCAAAAAAGGCGGAATCCTCGGCGTGCCTTATTCCGACCAGAGCATTTTCTCCACCAAATATGAAAATGGCGCGGTTCACTCTCCCAATCCTCTCGGGCAGAAGGCATTCGGCCACTTCATGACCCATATTGGCCAGCAGGCCCCCACCACGCAGTTCTTCCAGGTCAACAACAAAGTCTACCCCTCCAAGCTCGCCGTCAATTTGCCCAAAGACCAGGTCGTCATCGGCATCGTCGATTGCGATTCCTGCAATAACGTCGACCCCAAAACCTTCTACAAAGCCGACGTGGTCTTCCAGTTCGGCAAGGGAACCTTGGCTTCGATGAACCCCACGCAGGTCGAAGACGCCATCGCCGGCCTCCTCGCCATCGATGACAGCGCCAACAATAACGATCAAGGCAATAACCAAGGCGGTAATGGCGGGCAGGGTGGAAACAACCAGGGTGGTGGAGATCAGGGAGGCGGAGGTCAGGCGCAACAGGCACCTCCAGCCCAGCCCGAGCAGATCGAAAAAGGACAAACCATCGACCAGGTCGTAGCCGCGATCGGCCAGCCCGATAAGATCGTCAACCTCGGCGCCAAGCAGATCTACGTCTACAAAGACATCAAGGTGACATTCCTCAACGGCAAAGTCTCCGACGTGCAGTAACAACGAACAGTAAGCGTAAGTTTCACTAAGCCCATCATTGAGTTGTCATCCTGAGCGAAGCGAAGGACCTGCGAGGGTGCCCCATCCTAACGTCGCGCTTTTTGCGACGTTAGGGTGGGATTCCACGACATTGCCTCCCTTGGGATTCTGTCTTAATTAGTAGCGTCGGCCCGTGTAGAGCGGACACTCCTGTCCGCTGCCTCTGAATTTGAATCTGATCTTTTCCTCTCAAGCTCCACTAATTTGTCATCCTGAGCGGCCCGTGCCTTCTGCTCCCTGGGGTGGGGCGCCAAGCGTCAGCAGTCGACCAGCTCCGCAAAAACGCGGAAACGAGGGCATCTTTCCGAAAGCAATCGGAGATTGACTTCCTTAGCGATTTCGCCACAAACCTCCGCGGTATAAGCAACTTTGTGATCGGCGAGAAGTCTGCGGAACCACTCCTTCGGGTTAAGAAGACCCTCCGGGGCATCATGCGACCTCGCTACACGTCTTCCCTGGCGCCGCCGACTGGCCGTGCTGATGGCGTCGACGTCTGCAAGCAACCAGGCGTCCATCGCATTACGAACAGCGTGGAAACGCACGTCCAAGCGGAATGGATACTGCC
>JASHOU010000031.1 GCA_030038475.1 Terriglobales bacterium
AAGCCGGAGATTCAAAAGCTCAACCGTAATTCGATTTTCATTTTTGTGAATGGGCGTCTGATTCGCGACCGGCTCATTCAGCACGCCATCAGCGAAGCGTATCGGAATATTTTGCCGCCGACGGTGTTTCCGGTCGTTCTGCTGTTCATCGAGATGCCGACCGCGGAAGTCGACGTGAATGTGCATCCATCGAAGACGGAGGTGCGATTCCGGCAGCAAACGGTGATGCACGATTTTGTGCGAGAGTCGGTGCGCGCGGCACTGATGAAGGCGCGACCGGTGCCGCAATTTTTGACCGAGATTCGCGCGCAACCGAAGGTGAGCGCGGGGTTGAGCAGTCCGGTGATCTCCGACGCAGCGAGTGCGAGCGCCGGCGACGGACTCGAACGCGCGCCGTGGCGCGATTTGTATGAGCCGGCTTCGGCCGATGGATTTGCGCTGCGAGCGCCGGAGGTTCCGGCAATAGCGGCGCGTTTTCAATTTGAGGGCGAAATTGCGGTCGAGGCGAATGCGGCGATGTCGCTGGCAGGGGCGGCGGATGCTATGGCGCAATCGGCGAGCATGAATCCGCCAGTCGTTGATCGGCCAACGCTTGATCGGTCGGCTCTTGAACAGCCGATTCCCGATCACGGTTGCGCGCCGGCTATTGCGAAAGAGCCACAGACAGCGCCGACTCTCGAATCGTTGCGAACTTTGCGGCCACTTGGCCAAATCCGCAGCTCGTTTATTCTTGCCGTCAACGAAGACGGACTCTGGATCATCGATCAGCACGTGGCGCATGAGCGCGTGCTGTTCGAGCGAATTCTGCGCCAGCGAGCAGCGCAGAAAGTCGAGAGCCAGCGATTGCTGATGCCGTTGCTGATCGAACTGCCCCCCGCGCAGCAGGCGATCTTCAGCGAAATTGCCGAAGAATTGGAGCGCAACGGCTTTGAAGCCGAGCCTTTTGGTGCGCGCAGCGTGGCCGTAAAAGTCGCGCCCGCGGGCGTGGATGCGGCGCAGATCGAGCACATGATCAATGAAATTATCGATCAGCTCACGCGGGAAGATCAGGCTATTAATTTAGAAACGGTGCGCGCGCGCATTGCGGCTTCCATCGCGTGCCACGCGGCCATCAAAGTCAACATGCCGCTCGAGCAAAATAAAATGGAGTGGCTGCTCGCCGAATTGGCCAAGACCGATCATCCGATGACTTGCCCGCACGGGCGCCCGGTGGTTTTGCGCTATTCCATGCAGGACATTCAGAAGGCCTTCAAGAGAATCTAGACTCAGTTCTCAGTTCTCAGCTATCAGTTCTCAGTAAAACCTCCACCAACATAGAGGTTGTCCTGCGCCGGTACTGCGGACGCTATTGACTGTCCGTCCTCGTCGTTCAGCCTCACCTGAGACCTGAGAGCTGTGTTCTAATCGAACTCATGACTGACGCGGAGCTGGCGCAGGCTCGCAGGGAAAAGTGGCGACTTGACGGCCATCCCGTGCGCACGTTGGAGGACGCGCGCAGTTTCCTTGAGTCGGTGGGATATTGCCTGATGTATCCGACGCGGCCGGCGATTCTTGCGCCGACGTTCATTGGAGCCTGGGTTGGAGCTGACGACAGGCTGCCGATGCGCCAACACGCCTACAACGATCCGCGAGCGAAGGAAGCGACGGAACTCATGGTGCGCGCGCTGAGAGATCGCGCGGCGTACGAGGCTCCGCTCGGTGACGAGAACAATGCCTTTCTGCTGGCGCCGACGGTGTTTCCTTACTTTTATGCGATTGTCGGCGAGCGCAATCCGAAGCAGGCGCCGGCGGCGGGAGCGCGCTCGGCTTATTCGACGCTGGCGTGCGATGCGTTCGAGATTATCCGCAAGCGCGGGCCCATTTCAAAGTCGAAGCTGGGCCAGATGCTGGGAGGCTCGGTTTCAAATGCCGGTCTTGACCGCGCGCTCGGCGAACTGTGGGCAAAACTGCGCATCACCCGCGTCGATTATTCGGTTGAAGAGGGATCGGTGTGGGACGAGATGTCGTGCTGGGCGCCGAATGTGGTACGGCGCGGCACTGGCATTTCGCTGCCGGAAGCGCTCTCGGCGCTGATTTCGAAATATCTCGATTGCCTGATTGCAGCCGACGAAGCTGAAGTGGAAAACTTCCTCGCCAACTTCGTTCCGCGAACGCGCGTAAAAGAAGCGATACATGCGTTGCTGGCGGCACGTGAGTTAAGTTTTGTGCATGTTGGCGGCAAATCGCTGCTGCAGGTTACTCCGCCGAAGCAAGCCTATGTTCCCAGGCCGCGGCCGACGCAGGTTGGTTGAACAGGCAGCTTGTTGCATCGCCTTACTGTAGTTTTCCCTCCGTAGGCCGTGTAAAATCGCAGCTTTGCTAGTCGCAGGCACGATGACCGAACCCACTCAACGCAAGCTCATCATCGCCATCGACGGCCCGGCCGGAGCGGGCAAGAGCACGATTGCCTCCCGGCTGGCGCGCAAACTGGGCTACGTGAATCTTGAGAGCGGGGCCATGTATCGCGCGCTGGCGCTACGCGCGATTGAGTGGGACGTATCTTTTGACGACGAAGAGGCGCTGCTGAAGCTGGCGCAGGACTCGAGCATTGTTCTCGACCGCACGATCGGCGGCAATCGTGTTTTGCTCTGCGGCAAAGACGTTTCTGCCCGTATCCGCGAACGCGATGTCACCGAAGGCGCGTCGCGGGTGTCGGTGCACCCCAAGGTGCGCGAGTGGATGGTCGCGCGGCAGCGCGAGATGGGAATAGGCGGAGGGGTGGTGATGGAGGGGCGCGACATTGGAACCAAAGTTTTTCCCGACGCCGATCTGAAGATTTTTCTCGACGCCGATCCCGTGATTCGCGAGCAGCGCCGGCTCGACCAACAACGGGTTAAGGGAGTATCGGCCGAAGCGATGGCTGCGGAACTTCGGGAGCGCGACCGTCGGGATCGGACGCGGGCAGCTTCTCCGCTGGTGGCGGCCGAAGATGCGATCGTGCTCGATTCGACCCACATGAGCGAAGACGAGGTGCTGGATCGCATCGAAGAGTTGGTCGAAGAGAAATCGCTGTCGCGGCGCTAGGCGATTGCGCTGGCGATAATAATCCGCTAGAGAATAATCCCATCCAGACGGAGTTTTGGCGACGCGATCGAAGACCGCAGCAAGCTCAGACTGTCACGCTAAGAATACTTAATAAACCTCAGCGACGCGGAATTCATGCAATAGCGCAGGCCAGTCGGCTTCGGCCCGTCATCGAAAACGTGGCCCAGGTGGGCCTCGCATTCGGTACAGGAAATTTCGTCGCGTGTCATGCCGAGGCTTGTGTCAAGCGCCTTGCGAACATTTTCCTTCGCAATCGGAGCCCAGAAACTTGGCCAGCCGGTTCCCGATTCAAACTTGGTGTCGGAGCTGAAGAGGGCGTTATTGCAGCAGATGCAGCGATAGAGGCCTTTATCGTGCAGGTCGTAGTATTGGCCGGTGAATGCCCGCTCGGTGCCTTGCTCGCGCGTCACGTCGAACTGCAAGGGAGTGAGTTGCTGCTTCCACTCGACGGTCGATTTGCGCACTTTTTTGACGCGAGCCGGACCGAGGTTTTCTCCGGAGTCGCTAAAGAGGATGATGGTTACCTCGTCGGAGCTGGCATGCGCGACGTCCAGGAAAGGAGTTTTGAAACCTGCTGCCAGACCTGCTCCGGTGAAGGTAACGAGCGAACCCAAAAAATGACGACGATTCAGCATTGATTGCTCCGATAAACTTTAGATTTGCTCTTTTCTAGATGCGCAGCGTAAAGAAAAGTTACAGGCACACCGAAGCACCACACGCACCGCCAGAAACGCGATGCGTGGGCCAAGAGCGGGCGGAGGCCGTCGTTCAACTTTCCCCTCCACGCCGGTGGAACAGTTCACTTCGCCATTTTGAGCGACATGACGTGGACCTGCATTTTGTCCGGATAAACGTGCGCATTCAGGATGACATGATGTCCTTCGTGTCCCTTGACCGCGTCTGGATTGATGATCGTCCAGGTCTTGCCGTCTTTGTCGCCGACAAATGTCGTGCCGTCAGCGCTGATTTTGCCTTTGACATCGATAGCTTTTTTCGAAGCGTCAGGAGCCTGCATGGTGTCTTGAGCCGAAGAGATGGTGGTAGCGAATATGGAAGTGACCAGCGCCAAAGCAAAACAAATTGCCATCAATTTTTTCACAGTGATTTCTCCTTCAGAATTGAGGTGACGTGGGCGAGGGAAAGTATAAACCTCTGGGGGAATTTGTACACACCTAGGTTGTTCTACTCATTTCGCAACATGTCCAAGGGGCTCGTCTGGGAGCTCTACGTGGGAATCAGCAGTGTAAAGCCGGCGGTGGCGATGAGCGCCGCCGCCCAGATCAGGTCCAAATTCACCCAGGTTTTTCGCAGAATGTCGAGACCCAGTTTTTCATAGACGACGAAGGCGATCAGCCCGGTGACGAGAAGGTATCCGAGCGTATGGACGAGCAAGGCGATGGATGCAGTGGATGGTCTGGCAAACCATGATTCTGTAAACCATGATCCGACAGTCGACGGTCCCGCAAAACCGAGGCTGTGGAGATGGTGAGCGTGAGCGGAATCGCCGAAGTCGGCCGCAGGGAGGGTCGACATTTTCAGCAAGATAGGCAGCAGCATGAAGCCTGCGCCGTGCGCGGAGGCCATGAGGAAGGACCAGATGGAAAGATCGCGAAAACCAATTTGCATTCCACCCCAACGGGGATGGCTTTTCCGTATTAAGCGGTGAAGTCCGAAGGCGAGAAGGACGCAAGCGGCGGCGATTTTGACGTATCGCAAGGGCACGACCGCGCCGGCGATGGCGGCGGCGGCGACTACGAGTCCGATGGCCACGAAATGTCCTGCCGCAATCGGCACGAGGGATTGCCACACCGCAGCGGCACTCTTCTTCTGCATTCCGAGCGCGACAGCAAAAAGCCAGCCCATCGCTGGATTGACGCCGTGGTAGGCCCCGAGCAGAAACAACGCAGCCCAGGGCCATAGCGGAGAATGGTTCATGAGTAGCAGTAAGAATCGGACGAGGCGTCGCCACCCTCTAAACGCACCTGATGCCCGCGAAGATTCCCGAATTCAAGAAAGAATTTCGGGTCGATCTCCATGCCGCCATCGGGCTTGGCATCGAGCTTCACCATCCAGCTCTGAATTCCGTCGGGATAGAACTGCGCATCCCAGGGTGCATAGAGCGAGTTGGTGAAATAGACACGACGTCCGTCGCGGCTCACCTCAACCATTTGCGGGCCGCCGTTCAAGGGCGTGCTGGGATTCTTTGGATGGGCAGCGCGGCGCACGATACCGCCCAGATGCATGGAACCAGTCTTTTTGGGATGAAAGGGATCTGACACGTCGTATTGCAGAAATTCTCCGGTTCCCCAGCAGGAAATATAAAGGAAGCGGTCGTCAAGCGAGAGATTAATGTCGGTGATCAGTGGCGGCACAGCCTTGAATCCCTTGAGCAGCGGCGGCAGCTTCTCGGGATCGGCGGGCTCGGCGGGAATATCGATCACCTTCTTCACGCCCCATTTGCCGTTGTCGCGATGCCAAACCCAAATGGAAGCGGACAAATCTTTCAGCGATACGACGACGCCCAGAAATCCGTAGGCGCGGCTTGGATCGTGCGCGGGGCGAAGCTCCAAAGCCATTTGGTACTCAGCGCCCAGATCCAGTGTTTGAAGGTGACGGCGCTTTCGCAGATCCCACACATGCAACGAATGGCCGTAGCCACCCTTTAAGAGAATTTCTGGATTCACGCCGCTTTCCACCATGTTTGGCGTTCCCCACTCGCTGCTGATCATGGTGTCAAAGCCCAGATGCCACCAGAAATCGTAGGCGAGAAATTGCGGGCCGCGGTCGATTTCCCATTTCCCTAAAATCTCGAAGCTGTCGGGATCCATGACGAAAATTCCGCCGGGTCCCTCGCCGGTAGCGGAGCCTAGAGCGCTGCAGAAAATTCCCTCGGGACCACAATGCACGGTGTGTGGACGGCTGTAGCCGGCGCGTTCGGCCAGGACGCTGGGTTCAATGACCTTAATAATTTTTGGATTTCGCGGGTCGGGTTTTGTGTCAACGATGTGGATTCGCGAAGACTTGATGCCCGGCACGATCAAATAGCGGCGCTCGGTATGCGGATGCGGCATATAGGGGCAGAGGCAGGCGCTGCAGGCGTTCCAGCCGAAGTGATGTAATTCGTCGCCGGGGTTGGGCATATCCACGCGGCCCACAAGTCCGCCGTAAGTCTTGGATGCCGGGTCCACATCGACGACGCCGAGGGCGTCGGGGCGTCCGTTGTTTGCCGCGTTGAGCATGGCGACAAAGGCCAGCTTTTCTGCGGGAGCCTTCATCGCCATTTTCGGTGAAGGGTAGAAAGTCGGGTCGGGTTTCCAAAGTTCCACTTGCATTCTCCTGGGCTGAAATCGGTCGTAGGTCGTTAGTCGTTCGTCGTTGGCAAAATATCATGCCCTAACGATCATCGGCTAACGACTTGTTGAGTGACGCCGGTGTAGGCGAATTCGGGCGTCAAATACGAATTGATCCACGGCACGTTTGAGCGACAATATCGATAGAGTATATATACATTGGGCTCTATCGCATAGCACGTGAAAGGAAGATTTTATTTTGGAAACGCAAAGGGTATATCGAGTTTTCATCTTCCGTTAATGGCTTGCGTTGACAATTGCCGCGTAGTGCTGGTGTAGACTTTCTGGCGCTACGGTAAATCTCTATGACGAACATCGACAAGCATGCTGCGGGATCTTTCTGTTGGGTTGAACTGCACACTTCGGACCAGAATGCGGCGAAGAGTTTTTATGGTTCGCTGTTTGGCTGGACGGCGCGTGACAATGAGATGGCGCCGAACGACTACTACACTATGTTCCGGCTGGAGGGGCGCGATGCGGCGGCGGGATTAACGCTGCGTCCGGAGGAGCGGCAATTCGGAGTTCCTCCGCACTGGATGATTTATATCTCGGTTGAGAGCGCCGACAAGGCCGCGGGCAAGGCGAAGGAACTGGGCGCGCAGATTTTCGCTCCTCCGTTTGACGTTTACGACGCGGGGCGCATGGCGGTCGCGCAGGATCCTACGGGGGCGACTTTCGCGTTGTGGCAGGCGAACAAGAATAATGGAATTGGAATTGCGGGGGTGCATGGGACGCTGTGCTGGGCCGACCTGAGCACGCCGGACGTAAAGCGCGCGTCGGATTTTTACTCCGGGCTGTTCGGATGGCAGATCATGGCCGACCCGAAAGATACTTCCGGCTATCTGCATATCAAAAATGGCGAGCACTTTATTGGTGGCGTTCCCCCGGCACAGCATCGGCAGCCGGGAATTCCTCCGCATTGGCTGGCGTACTTTTTGGTGGATGATGTGGATGCGACCACGAACAAAGCCAAGGATGCTGGCGGGAAGGTGTATCTTCCGCCGATGTCAATGGCGGGGGTGGGGCGGTTTTCGGTGATTGCCGACCCGCAGGGCGCGGTGTTTGCGGTGTTTAAGGCGGGGCATTGAAAAACAAACGGGCGGCTTGTGCCGGGGGTTTGAAACCACACCTAGTGACGGGGTTTGGTCTTTTTCCCCATGATCAACCTGCCCCATCGCTCGTAGTCGTCAGTCAACCCGCCGCCGAACAGTCTCGGCGTCCCAGTTCTTTCTAGTTGCTCGATGTCTCGGCTCGCGAGAGTTCTTAGAATCCGGCCAATCAAAGCTTGTTTGGAGGTGCTCGCGTCAGACGGCGTCCCGAGCGACTGGGCGTACTCTCTGATATCCGAGATCCGGCGCCTGGCCAGATCGGTACGGATCCGGTCTAGGAGAACGGCCCTCCTAAATGCGATCTCGTCGTCGCTACGGGCGTTGCTTCGTGGAGAGTTCGCCCTTGCCTGATAGGAAAGCTTCGTCAGCTCTTTGGACGCATAAACCAACCTGTCCCTGAATTCAGGTTCGCGCAGCGCGCGGAGGAACTCCTCCCATTCGCCGGGGGAATACTTTCTTAGCAACTTCGCAATATCAAGCAGGAGTTCCGGGTTCATGTGCCTTTAGACCTACCCTTTCCATGAATTCTTCCGCCAGTACCTCAAACTCGCTAATGCGCTCCCACCGCGCGTAATTGGTATGAAAGATTGGAGTGCCATAGCGAGAGCCGCGGGGATATGAGTCCGAGTAGCCCAGTTCGTGCTGAAAAACATACCATCCATATTGCCGAGCAACGCTTGCGACGTCCTTCCGAGATCGGGAGTGTTCGGATTTCGTCGGAGACGAAGAATTGAACACGATGCCCGCTAATTTCAAACTTGCTGCCTCGTTACGCTCTTGAAAGTCCGCGATTGAGCGTGCAAGCAGCGGTAGACCGATTGTGGACAGGAACTCCGGCTTGACTGGCACCAATATGTAGTTGCTGGCGAGGTAGGCCGCTTCAGTCAGGATCGACTCCGTTGGCGGGCAATCAATCAATATGAGGTCATAGCTTCTGGATACTGCGCTCGCGAATTTCGCGAGGGGCTTTTCCTTGAATTGCGGGTTTTTCAACGTCCATGCCAGCTCGAGCCGAGAAGGCACCAGATCGAGCCTGCCCCCCTTATTCCACGCCTTTAGACGAGTGATGACGCTAGACGGCTCTCTCTTTGGGGCGACTTTTGTCACCGCATCTATGCCTACCTGTTCGAATACATCCAATATAGTCGGCCTGCCCGCCTTTACGAGCTGTTCGTAACGATCAACGCCCAGCACGTATTGGGTTAGGTTGAATTGAGGATCAAGGTCGACCAGAAGGACCCGCTTTTGTTTGCGGTATGCACAATACCAACCAAGATTTGCAGTCAGTGTGGATTTGCCGACTCCACCTTTCATGTTCATTAGTGACACCGCGACTGCAGCGGACTCAGCGATCGCCTTTTGGAGTTCGGAAGAAGAGAGGCCACGCGCTATAGCCCATGCGACCACCAAGGCCTGGTCCCATACCGGCGTGCTCTTCAGCTCCGCTATTGGTTCTGGGAAGTCGCTTTCCTTCGACCGCCAATTCGAAATCGTCTGTTTGGAAACGCCGAGAAGCGCAGCTAGCTCAGCGGTTCCCACGAGGGTCGGCTGGACCATTGTTTTTGCCTTTGACAACGTTCAATGAATTATGCGATTATTTTGGCCGATGGTCAAGTGACTTTTGGCCTCTTGGGCAGGAATACGCGGATCGTAGCGGACTTCACCCGCCGCGATCCGCCCACAGCAAACGGCGAGACAGGCTCGCGTCTACCAAGCGCAGACTACAACAGTGTCCACGCTTCTCGCAAGCCCAACTCGCCCATAACGAAAAGATGGAGCGAGAACAATGCGAGACGTTTTCAAGCCCGGACAAGAGGTCCCCGCCTCGGGGATCTACGATGTTTTCCACAACAACCATGCGACTCCACACCAGGTAACGTGCGTCAAGGGGGAACCGTTCCCGCCCTGTCGCAACTGCGGCCACGGTGTGCGGTACAGCCTCGCTGTTGCTGCACATCATGTGCGGAACCACGAGCATTTTAGGGGCTGATGTTCAACGTCGCAACGTACTCCCGGTTCTGTTGCGACTCGACCGCTTCCAGGTTTCCCGTAGCCTTCCGCCTCGGCGAACCTCTCTAGCAAAACGGGGCGGATGGCGCCGCCCCGTTGAAGATCAACGGCCGCGGGCGAGGGCGCCCGCGCCACACGAAACTATGTACCTTCGTTCCAGCTGGCGAGATACTCTTCCTGCTCGGGAGTTAGGCGGTCGATCTTGATGCCCATGGATTCGAGTTTTAACTTAGCTACGCGCTTATCTAACTCGACGGGAACGGTGTAAACCTTCTTCTCTAACGACGCGTGGTTCTTGGCCATGTAATCGCAGCAGAGAGCCTGGTCGGCGAAGCTCATATCCATAACCGAGGCGGGATGGCCTTCGGCGGAGGCGAGATTGATGAGGCGGCCTTCGCCGAGCAGGTTGATGCGGCGTCCGTCTTTGAGCGTGTACTCGTCGACGAAGTTGCGCGTGGTGCGCTTGGAAGAAGACATCTTCTCGAGCGACGGGATGTCGATTTCGACGTTGAAGTGGCCGGAGTTGGAGATGATCGCGCCATCCTTCATGACTTCGAAATGCTGCTTGGCGAGCACGTTCTTGTTGCCGGTGACGGTGCAGAAGACGTCGCCGATTTTGGCGGCTTCTTCCATGCTCATCACGCGGAAACCATCCATGACGGCTTCGAGCGCTTTGGTCGGGTCGACTTCGGTGATGAGAACTTCGGCCCCTGCGCCGCGGGCGCGCGAGGCGAGGCCGCGGCCGCACCAGCCGTAACCGGCGACGACGAACTTGGAGCCGGCCAGCAGGAAGTTGGTGGCACGGATGATGCCGTCGATGGTGGATTGGCCGGTGCCGTAGCGATTGTCGAACAAGTGTTTGGTATCGGCGTCGTTGACGGCGACGATGGGATAGCGCAGCACGCCTTCTTTGGCCATGGCGCGAAGGCGGATGACGCCGGTGGTGGTTTCCTCGGTGCCTCCGTAGACGTTGGCGAGTTCGGCGGTACGCTTGGTGTGCAGCACGGAGACAAGATCGGCGCCGTCATCCATGGTGATCTGCGGCTTGTGGTCGAGCGCGGCCATGATGTGGGAATAATAAGAGTCGTTGTCTTCGCCTTTGATGGCAAAAACGGGGATGCTGTAATCGCGCACGAGGCTGGCGGCGACGTCATCCTGCGTGGAGAGCGGATTCGAGGCGCACAATGCCACATCGGCGCCGCCGTCGCGCAGGCAGATCATTAAGTTTGCCGTTTCGGCGGTGACGTGCAGGCAGGCGGAGATGCGAATGCCGCGCAGCGGCTGATTCTTGATGAATTCTTTGCGGATGATCTGCAGCACCTTCATCGACTGGTTCGCCCACTCGATGCGTTTTTTGCCCAGATCGGCCAGTTCCAATCCCTTGATGTCGCTGGTAATCGATGTGGTTGCCATAAGCTCCTTAGTCCCCGGATGAGTGCTCTTATTTTGTAATTGTGTAATCGGGTAATTTGGTAATTGGAAACCACAAACTTTGTGGTCTTAAATTACACAATTACACAATTACAAAATTACCCAATTACCAAATTGTGAGTTCTATTTTCTTACTCCCACTGGCTCTTGTTTCAACCCCGCGTCGGCGGTGAGCTTGGCTGCTTTGTCGGTCTTCTCCCAGGTGAAATCGGGATCGTTGCGGCCAAAGTGCCCGTAGGCCGCGGTCTTGCGGTAAATGGGACGGCGCAGGTTGAGCGTCTCAATAATCTCGCGCGGCTTGAGTTTGAAATTGGCCCGCACCAGGTCCGGAATCAGTTTGGCGTCGATCTTCTCGGTGCCGAAAGTATCCACCAGCACGCTGACGGGATCGGCCACGCCGATGGCGTAGGCGAGCTGCACCTCGCAGCGGTCGGCGAGACCGGCGGCCACGATATTCTTCGCTATGTAGCGCGCCATGTAAGCGGCGGAACGGTCGACCTTGGTCGGATCTTTGCCGCTGAAAGCGCCGCCGCCGTGACGACCCATGCCGCCGTAGGTGTCGACGATGATCTTGCGCCCGGTGAGTCCGGAATCGCCCATGGGGCCGCCGATCACGAAACGGCCGGTGGGATTGATGTGATACTTGGTGTCCTCGTCGAGCAGGTTGGCGGGTATTACTGCCTGGATAACGTGCTTCAAAATATCGGAACGCAACTCGTCATTGCCGATCATCTCGGAGTGCTGGGTGGAGACGACGACCGCGTCTACGCGCTTCACCTTGCCGGGCGCTTCGTATTCAACTGTGACCTGGGATTTGCCGTCGGGACGAAGATAAGGGCAGGTGCCGTTTTTGCGGACTTCGGAAAGTTTTTGAGTGAGCTTGTGCGCTAGAGAGATGGGAAGCGGCATCAGCTCCGGCGTCTCGTTGCAGGCGAAGCCGAACATCATTCCCTGATCGCCAGCGCCGCCGGTGTCGACTCCCATCGCGATGTCGCCGGATTGTTTGTTGATGCTGGAGATCACGGCGCAGGTGTTCGAGTCGAAGCCATAGACGGCATTGTCGTAACCGATGGACTGCACCACGCCGCGGACGATCTGTTGGAAGTCGACGTAGGTTTTAGTGGTGATCTCGCCGGCGACCACGACAAGGCCGGTGCAGGTCAGGGTTTCGCAGGCGACGCGGCTGCTGGGATCTTCGCGCAGGCAGGCATCCAAAATGGCGTCGGAAATCTGATCGGCAATCTTATCGGGATGACCCTCGGTTACCGATTCTGAGGTAAACAAAAAACGATTGGTTGGCGGCAAGCTGGTATCTCCTCTGATGTATCCACTGGCGTATCCACAAAGATAACTTCGAGCCTTCGCGTCCGATTAGGGAGGCTTATGGCACCGAGGGCTCTTGGCCGGGGTTCGGGCTTACATTTCTTAAAAACGGTACCAGAGTTGGCCTGTTGAACGCAACGGGATTGACCGGTGACGGAGGGAGTTGACATGGAGTAGCGGCAAGTGCACATTGAACGGCGGAAGTTGAGAGCTAAATGGAAGAAAATTATGGGGTCTGGGGTGAGACAGCTGGCGGCGACGGAGGCGGAGTTGGAACCATTCCGGCAGGTCCGAAGGTAACGGTTTTGACCTCGCCATAGTCTCCACCGGCTTCGACTTTTTTGCCGTTGAAACGAAAGTCTACGCCGCCGGCATTTCCTGCTCTGACGATTACTTCTTTTCGGCCATGGATAGTCCGTTCGTCGCCTGCGGGCAGCAGCTCGGATTCGACGGATTTGCCGTCGGCGGTGATCGAGATCCAGGAATCTTCGCGGGCTTGGATGACCACGGTAAACTCGCCGGGTGCGGCGGCGGTTAAATCCTTTGTTTTTGTGGTGGAAATAGAGCCTGTGACTGTTTGAGCAGCTTTTGTCGAAGCGGCGGGCGTGGAAGCGGATGGCGATATTGCCGCGCTTGCCGCCGGGCTCGATTGGGTGTTGTTTTGCTGGGCTGCTGTCAGTGGCTGAAATGGCGGTCGCGCTCGCTCGCGGCGACGGTGGCTCCAGAAGGAAAGCGCCAGCGCGACGATCAGCAGAATCGCGGCGAACCACCCCCACGGCAAAGGCCGGGGAGTGGTTTCGGAGCTGGCTTCGAGGCGAATGTTTTCATCGTCATTTCTGTGGTCAATGTTTCTGTCATCCGTGTTCCTGCGATCGTTGTCTCGGCGATCGATGCTTCTTCGATCCGTTTCGCGGACTGTGGCTTCGCGGCCGACTGCTTCGATCCGCACCGGCGGCGCATCGCCGGAAGCTTGCAGGTATTCGGCGACGGTTTGATCTTCGTCGAGTCCAACCACGCGCGAGTAGGCGCGCACGAAGCCTTTATTAAAGATGCCACCCGGCAACTGATTGAACTTGTCTTCTTCGAGCGCCTGCAACATGCGGGTGCCGATCTTCGTTGATGAGGAAATCTGCTCCAGCGTGATCTTACGCTTTTCACGCTCCAGCCTCAGCTTTTCGCCAAAGGAAGGCAAGCTCAGTCTCCGCTTGTGTTGGATTGAGACGGAATTTTACTCTGTCGGGATCGAAGATCATAGAGGATTGCGTCGAGCTGCAACCGAGCGGAATGGCCGCGAGAGCGGCCATCTCGAAATATTCCGGCTTCGTTCCCTATCTGGTATTGTTCAAGGCACTCGTTTTTCCGCGTGCTATGAATCGATGGCTTGCAGCGGCGGCGTGGCTGTTGTTCCTTGCCATGATGTATCTCATTCTGGCGGAGGCAGTGTCGCCGTGGATTCAGCTCCAAATCCTCGGCAACATTGGTTTCACGCTGGTGTTTGTTTTATTTGCCCTGGTGCATTGTGTTGCGGTCGAAGGGTTTCGCCTTACGGCGCAATTTTTTGCCATCTCGGCCATCGTTTCGTATGGCTTGGAGGAAGCGGGTGTGCGAACCGGGCTGATTTATGGCGCTTACCATTACAGCGATATGCTGGGCACGAAGCTCGGTCACGTCCCGGTGATCATTCCGCTGGCTTGGTTCATGATGATCTATCCCAGCTGGATGGTGGCGCGCGCGATTCTCTGCGACGTGGATGCGCGTTCTTGGCCCGGACTCACAGCCGTTTCTCTGGTGGCCGCGCTGGCTATCACCGGCTGGGACATGGTGATGGATCCCGGCATGGCGGCGACGCACAACTGGGTGTGGGAGCAGGGCGGAGAATATTTCGGCGTGCCGCTCAGGAACTATTTCGGCTGGATCCTGACAACGTTCATTATTTATTGGCTGGCGGGCTTGTTGTGGCGCAGTAAAAGGCGCCCACCAAGGGCAACCGCGGTCTTCGCCGCGCTGCCGGTGATTCTTTATGCGTTCTATGCTGTGCGTTACGTTTTGGCGAATCGCATTCCCGCCCTAAGAGTGGTCGCGGTGTTTTCCATGGGAATGCCGGGAGTTGTGGCACTCATACAACTCTGGCTGAACGGTGAGACGTTAGATTGGGATGCATGACTTTGCGCTGCAAACGAGCCAATGCAGTCTGGTCGCTGGGCTGGGTTCTTGCCGGCTGCACTTTGCTGAGCGCTCAGGATCAGGCGGGCGCTTCGAGCAGCCAACCTACGATCAGCCAACCGACGATCAACACGGATCGTCCGGCTATCACCGATTCGAGCGTGGTCGTGCCGCGCGGATACCTGCTATTCGAGAACGGATTCGCGGAAACGGGAAATCAGGGACAGAGCGGATTCGATTTTCCGGAGACGCTGGTGCGGCTGGGAATTACTGCGAAAACGGAGTTGCGTTTCGGCGCGCCCGATTATTTTCAGAACTTCAACAACGGACGCGGTTTTGGCTCAGGCTGGGGCGACCTCAGTTTGGGATTGAAGCAGCAGTTGGTGACCACGGCGGCGGGCTTCGATGCATCGCTGGTGGTCACGCTGAGCTTTCCCACGGGAGCGAATATCTTATCCAGTCATGGCTACGATCCGACGTTACAGCTTCCCTTGTCGCGTCCGATCTACAAGAATTGGACCGCGGCCGGCATGTTTTCGGTGGCGTGGCCCACCGATGGGGCCACGCGCAATGTGACGGGCCAGGCGAGCTTTCTGATTGACCGGCAACTCACCGGCCGCTGGGACACTTTTGTCGAGTACGGCGGGTACTTTCCCCAGCGCGGAGGTCCAGTGCATCTCCTGCACTCCGGTATGTCGATCAAGATCACACGAAATCAGCAGATTGACTTTCATTTCGGCGCGGGACTTTCGTCGTCGGCGGTCGACCATTTTATTGGGTTCGGCTATTCGTTTCAGTTTCAGCCTTTTCACCACGAAAGGCGTGACGGTTCCTGAGGGCCACACAATACGAGTACAGGGACAATGGAAATCTGCTCCAGCGTGATCTTGCGATTCTCGCGCTCCTGTTTCAGCTTGTCGCCAAAGGAAGCCAAAGGCAATCTCCCGCCCGGTTGGATTGAGAACGGAATTCTACACTGTTGGGAAGCAAGATCATGGGACGTTGCGGCTTGCCCGACAAACACATTGCGTGCGAGCCAGATTGGGTGTAAGCTGTCGGCCTTCCCCTAAAGAATAACCTCCCCGGGCCCTGGATCTCACGCAAGAGGTGCGAACGTGGAGAGCAATGATTCCCATCCTGTCCGTCAACAGCCTACAGCAGAGATGAATCCGGGTGAGCCCCGAGTTGCGATTATCGCCATTCATGGTGTCGGACAGCACCTTTCGGGAGCATCGGCGGACGCAGTGTCGACGCTACTGCTGTCGATCGGCAGAAACGGCACCGGCGAGAATCAAGAGGAGGACGAAATGCCGGCCCCTCTCTACCCGGGCTTCGTCGCCAAGTCGATCGACGTTCCCCTGCGCCGCGTGCAGGCGCCGCCGGAGCGCGATACGCGCGCAAACTATCGCAAGGGGGGCTCGTGGCTGTCCCGTCTTTGGAGCATCTTCGACGAGCGTCGCGGATATCTCGCCAAAGCCAGGGAAGACGCTGACTACGTCCCGCACGGATACAAAGTGGACGAACTGAGGGGAGGCGAGCCGGATCGCGGCGAATTCGGGTACCAATTCATGCTCACGCAAGTGTCGGGCTATGTGGGTGAAGTCGATCGCAATTTCCAAACGGTTCGGCTGGACGGGAAGCGCGCGGCTGATTCCGCGGCGGTGCACATTTACGATGCGCACTACTCCGACCTTACCAAGCCACAGAGCAACATCCTCAGTTTCTTCCTAGCCTTCTACCAATTGCTATTCCATCTGGCGAGCCTGAGTTTGCTGGCGGTTTACTGGGTGGAAGCGGAGAATGTGAGAAAAGAAAACGTTAAAAAAGATAAAACCGGAACGTGGCGGTGGCGCATCGCCTCTTCGCTTCACGCTGCCTCGGTTCGTTTATTGATCATGTGGATTCCTTTCCTGAACCTGATCCTTCTGGAGATTGCCGGCAGCGCATTCGCCGACAAGGCGCGAAGCTTATCAACCTTGCCGGTTATTTCCTTTGTTTTCGCGGCGCTTATCAGTCTGATCACAACTTTTTTCCTGTTGCGGCGGGAACCATCGCCGTCACGGCCTTTTCTGTGGGCGACGATCCCGTTTCTTGGCACGGGGTTGGGTGTGCTCCTTTTAAGCGGACTGGCTTGCCTATGCAACTGCGTTTTTCATCTTGGGGTTTCGTTCAACGAAACCCTGCTATTGCTGAGTTGGCTGCTCGCCGGCGGCTTCATCCTGGGTTGGATTGCCTGGAAGTATGATCCGTTGCGTCCGGGGGTATTCAAGCTGTCGATCACACTCTACATCGTCAATCTTTGCTGGTTTCTACTATACCTGTTGCCGCACGCCGCGAACACGCCCGGCGTCGGCGAAAATCAAGTGGCTACGGCCTCTCTGTGGGCGGTGCAGTGGATTTTCGCAGAACTATTGCTGTCGTGGATTCTATGCTTTCTCTGCGCTCTGCTCGATTGGCCGCTGTGTTGGTTCTGCGAACTCGGGATCAATACCGACGACGGCTGGGGAAAGGCTCGTTCCGCTCGCGCCCATGCAGCTTTTCGCACAGGGCGGTTTGCTTTCGCCGTGCCTGCAATCCTGTTCGTGATCGTGACCTGTGCCCTGTGGAGCGGCGTGTTGGTGTACGGATCGCGCAGGTTCAAGGCGTTCGATGGTGTTCCGTGCGATGTAGCAAAATCGGAAGATGCGCATCGATGGCTGCCGTCGATTCTTGTTCCCAGAATTCAGCCGGTGGAGGATTGG
>JASHOU010000032.1 GCA_030038475.1 Terriglobales bacterium
TATGAGTTCAATGGCAATTCACTTTGGTGGGTTCAGGGAATGGAGCCGACCCCACAGGCGCGACAGATGATTGCCTTGCTGCTGCTAGCCGACCAAAGGGGACTCTCTGCCGACGATTACGACGGACCGCGCTGGAACGATCGGCTAGCGAAACTCAAACCTGCGACACCGCAGCCAAACGAAGGCGACGCTGTCAAGTTCGATCTCGCGTTAACGGTCTGCACGATGAGATATATCTCCGACCTGCACATCGGCAAGGTAAATCCGAAGCACTTCGCCTTCGCCTTGGATGACGAGTCCAAGAAATACGATCTGCCCGAATTTCTCAAAGACCATGTTACCGGTGCAGGTGACGTGGCTGGTGTCTTGGCGCAAGTGGAGCCGCAGTATCCGGGATACCGCCGTACGATTCAAGCTCTGCAAACCTACGTTGAGATTGCTAAGAAAGACGATGGCGAGCAGCTCCCGCCCGTGAAGAAGACGATTGTGCCGGGCGACGATTATCCCGGTGTTCCTCGGCTTACGCGATTGCTTCGGTTGGTTGGCGACCTGCCGGCAGACGCGAATATCCCCGCGGATCAATCGACCTATTCAGGTGCGCTGGTAGATGCGGTAAAGAGTTTTCAGCGCCGGCTGGGGCGGGAGCCGAATGGCCGAATTGACGTGCAAACGCTGGCCGATTTAAACGTTCCTCTAAGTCGTCGCGTGCGGCAAATGCAGCTTACGCTGGAACGATGGCGGTGGCTGCCGGACTCTTATCAAAAGTCGCCTATTGTGGCCAACATTCCTGAGTTCCGGCTACGTGCCTATGACAAAGACTTCAAGATCGGTGTCACGATGAACGTCGTAGTCGGCAAAGCTTACGGCCACGACACGCCGGTATTCGGCGACACCATGGAGTACGTCATCTTCCGGCCCTATTGGGAGGTGCCGTACTCCATCACTAAGAATGAGATGATTCCGCACATTCTTCGCGATCCCAACTATCTCGCGGAAAAAGGATTCGAGGTTGTAGACAGCAAACAGAACGTCGTCTCAGAGGGCGCGGTGACGCCGGACCAGCTCACCCAGCTGCGAGCCGGCAAGCTTTTTGTCCGGCAAAAGCCGGGTCCAAAGAACGCGCTGGGACTCGTAAAATTTATTTTTCCCAACAGCTACAACGTCTACATGCACGACACGCCCGCGACTGAGTTCTTCGCGAAGTCACGGCGTGATTTCAGCCATGGCTGCATCCGGCTGGAAAAGCCAGCCGAGCTGGCGGCGTGGGTTCTGCGTGACAATCCCGGCTGGACACCGGAGCGCATCCACGCAGCCATGTACGGCACCACGACGCAGCAGGTGAATCTCGTCCACCCGATTCCAGTCTTGATCGTCTATGCCACCGTTATTGTCCTCGAAGACGGCGTCGTTCATTTCTACGACGACATCTACGGGCACGACGCCGAGCTAGATAAGGTTCTAGCGAAGGGCTATCCGTATCCGTGGTGAAAAGGCAACGAGCCGACTACCAGCGCCGTACCCGTCCGACGTCTACATGCACGAAGTCGGAGCTGCGATAGTAACCCACTCCACCGCGATGCAAGCGCAGCGCGGCATCGCGCACGGTCGCGGTCGGAATCCCCGGTAGGCGAATGTCGATTGCTTCGGCCTGCATGTGAAGGCTGTGCAGAGCCACGCCCGTATGCGTGCTGCGCGTGCGGAGGAAGTTGTTGCTCCAGGGCGTGCGGTATCCGCAGATCACATCGATCTCGCCTCCGGAATCGTTGAGAGACGCGGTCAGATCGTGGAGCAGGTCGAACAGGCGCGGGTCGAAATGATGGACCTCGCCGGTTCGATGGTCGCGGAGATAGTGGTCGAGTTTGTCCAATGCTTCCGGCACGTAGGTATCGCCACGACGGTAAACGACGTCGAGCCGCTCATTGGTGTGGGTGTGATAGAAGCGGAGCCGGTATTCGCGCGCAGCCGGAGAAGTCGACTCCGCAGTGTGCCCAAATGGCACGGCCAGCAAAAGCAAGATCAGCCACAAACTGCAGTGCTGAATTGCCGACTTAAGCGTTAGAAACTGCGATCTTTTCCAAAGAAGTTGGGTTCGGAACGGCAAACAATATTATCTCTTGTTGCCGTTCCTTCGCGCAACTCCAGCGACTATTAGTCGTCGTCATCTTTTGGAGGTTTCCCCGGAAGACCGGTACCAGTAATGGGGCCGCGGTTTTTTAAGCCCTTTGTTGCTGTCCATGGCCGCTCCGGCTCCTGGATTTCGTTAGCGTGCCCCAGGAAAACATGTCCTCCGCCTTTTAATGCAGACGTGCCAGTCATCTTTTTCTTACGGTCAACCGTCCCCTTGAACTCGATAGTGTATGGTCGAGGACCGCCGAAAGGAACATCGAAAGTGATGTTCTGACCCTGAAGACTCCCCGTAAGCGGGTACGTTTTTCCATACTCCTGAAATGTGCCAGTGACCTGGTCCGCATGTTGCTTCAGATCAAGAATCGCCTTAACGGTTCCGGCGCGCACGTCCCACGCGATTCGCCACTTCCCATCAACCTTGGCGGGCTTGAGCTTGGCAACATTACTCGTCGAGGGTAGATCGTTGGCACTTGCTTGCGTGCTGCCAGCGAATAATGCAGCGAAAGCCAGTAGCGAAGAGAGAAAGAGAATAGGTTTCATCCATCCGCGTCGGTTCATAAGTAAGAAATATCAAAATTAAATATGAATATAAAATCAAACCACTGAAGGTGTAGGCCGGTCCGTCGCTCTCGCGCCGGACCGGCTGTGATTTAACTCCAATAGGCCTCTCAGAATTACTTCTTGGCCAAGGAGAAGTTGAAGGCACCCATCAGATCGTCAAGTGCCGGGCCGTTGATCGGCACGTAGGGATCGCTCCCATATACCGGATTTGGCAGATTGTCGCGGCTGCGGAATGAAATCGCCGGCAAGTTCCAGTTTGCTTCGATGAACTTGTCGATCGACACGTGATCCGCGTAGCCGTGGTAGACGTTTCCGCCAGTTGTATACGGAGAAATGATCAAGCTGGGCATGCGCGTGCCATCGCCGAAGTAGTCTATCGGTTGGATGTAGCCGGAATCATAGTAGCCACCGCCTTCATCGAAAATCAGGATGATGGCGGTGCTTTGCCAGAGCGTTGGGTTGGCTTGGACTGCGGTGATGATGTTATTCACCTCGCCTTCCCACAGGTCGAGCTTGGAAGTTGCGGGATGGCCGTCTGCGAAGCCGCTGGGCTGAATGATGGAGACATTCGGAAGGGTGCCGTTCGCAACCTGCGAGAAGAACCCCAAGGCTCCCGTATTGGGATTGTCCGTCAGATCCTGAATGTGAGCAGAGATCTGGGCCGGATTGGTCATGATGTCGGTCGCATACTGAAACACGTTGCAAATGTTGCAGTAGTCGTCGAGCGGATTTTGCAGAGCCAGGTCGGTGAGGTAGAGATTCCATTGCTCGCCGAAGAAGGTATAGGTGAGTCCGGCATCTCCCAGAACGTCACCGATGTGCCGCTGCGTTGTAGGTGGAATCGTGTATGGAGTGAATGTCTCGAGCGTGCCGTCACCGTTGTAGCCGGGATCGTAATTGTTCAGCAGGTAATAGTTCCCATCGTCGCAGTTGGGATTGAGGCCCAGCTTGCCGAGATAGGTCACGATGGGCTTTACGCCGGGCTGCGACTCTTGAGCGCAGCTCGTATAGCTGCCGCCGCCGAGCGCGCCGCCGTAGCCGTCCTGGGTGTAGTAGTTGTTGGTGCCGGGCTGCGGATTGGGGTTTTCGACCTGGTTGGAGGGAGGCGTTGCAATGCTTCCGTTGCCGTTGGTGTAGGCCATGGCGTCGGCGTATCCGAGGGCGATGTGGTTGGCGCCCGTGCCGCCCATCACGCTCTGGTGCATGTTATCGAGCAAAGTATATTGTTTGGCCAGCGAGGTCAGGTAGGGAGCGTCACCCTGTGCCACGTTATAGAACCCCATCGAAGTTGCACCCTCGCCCGTAGTGGTTGAACCCTCGCCAAACCAAGTGAACCCAGCGGGCGGCGCCGCACCGTTCGAATCGCCGGCGCTTACTTCGACCCAAGGAAACAGGTCACTCTTGCAGGTCTGGACACCCTTAGCGTTAGCGGAGCAGTCAGTCTGTTGCCACATCTGATAGAAACGATGGATCGGGCTAGCTGCGTAATCGTCGTAGGTTAGCGTCGTTCCGTTGGTGAGCTGGAATGGGCCCGGGGGCAGATTCTGATCGTTCGTGATGCGGGTGTCAAAGTTTTTCTTCGGTATGCCTGTGGCACCCGTGATCAGATACTGATCCCAAGCTGGGGACAGGTTCGGCTCGGCCGCTACTGCCACCGACTCGGTACAGAACGGCTCGCCGGTGGTATCGCTGCAGTATTCGTCGCCGCCCGCGAGCGGAGGCGGAAGATAGGCGAAGAGGCTCTTGCCAGTCGGACTGATTTCATAGGTTATGGTGTCCAACGCCTCATATTGATGGGCCTTCTTGTAATTTTTGCCAGGGGTGCCATCAGGATTGACAATCCCTTCGGACAGTAAGTTGTGTACGGTCTGGCCTGCGGGGGGAACATAGGTTCCGAAGACGTGATCGAAGCTGCGGTTTTCACCGAAGACAACGATGACGTGCTGGATGGGTGTGTTCTGTGCCAGAACGATCGTCGATAAAGCGGCGATAACGGCGAGAGCGAGCAGCGTCCCCAGCACCGACTTGCCAATTGGCAAGTAAGCGCGTTGAGCGCTATGAAGTGACATCCTCAGAAAGCTGGGTGAAGACATGAGTCTCCTCCTCCTAGATAATTGGTAGTACTATCGCGAAGGTAGGAGGTGAAAGTTGCGCGTTGGTGACACGAAGATTAATTTACAATGAAAAAAAACCACAGCTTTCGTCCAAAGGCAACCATTTTGGGCTTTTGGCTGGCTGTCCTGTTTATTTTTGGCTGACTGCGCTCATTCGTCATCCGCTGAACGATACTTTGCGGACCTTCACCCGCGGTCCGTGCGTCCACCAGAGCCACAGGAAAGACTGACGCCAATCCCGGCAATACTTCTCTCCCCGAGTTTCGTCCTGCGACCCAACCGCTAGGGCTTTTTTTTCATCCAAAGCTCTCTGGATGAATCAGATGAGCCGACCTTGTTTGCACGGAATCGATTCGGCTACACTCAGAGCATCCGCATTTCGGTTGATGTTGCGATCCCACTGGTGTCGTGGCCGAGCGCCTCGAAACGCCACGCATTGGGGATTCTGCGATGAGCAAGGAACCGGAGTTCTGGAGCGGATGGCGGGAGCGACTCTCGGCTCTCCGCAATGTCCCGGCTGTCCTGCGTTTCGTGTGGGATTCAGGCCGCACCGTGGTGGTGCTTAGCCTGCTCTCGCGGATTTGTTCTGCGCTTCTCCCGCTAGCGCTGTTCTGGGTGTCGAAACTCATTATCGATACCATCTACCGCATTCTTATCACGCATCAACCGGTAAGTGCCAGGCTATGGTGGCTGGTGGCGGCAGAATTTGCCTTGGCCGTAACGGCCGGCGTATTGGGCCGCGTGATCGACTACCTCGACGCCTTGCTCGCCGGCAAGTACACGCACCATATCAGCGTCCGCGTCATGGAGCATGCTGCCGCCCTGGATCTGACCGCCTACGAAAACCCCGAATTCTACGACCGTTTGGAGCGCGCCCGCGTTCAGGCCACCGACCGCCTGTACATGATCCAAGCGATAGGACGCCTGATTCAGCAGGCGATCACGACGATTACGTTGTCGGTTTCAATCATGCTGTTTTCGCCGTGGCTGTTGCTTCTGCTGATCGTGGGTGTTCTCCCGGCTTTCGCGGGCGAAACTCACTTCGCGTTCCTGGGGTACGCCAAGAATTTTCGCCAGACCCCCATCCGGCGCCAGCTTGATTATCTGCGCATTCTCGGCGGCAGCAAAGAGGCAGCCAAGGAATTGAAGCTTTTTGGTCTGAAGAATTTTCTAACCGGCAAGTTCAAGCGGCTCTCCACTCAGGTTTATGAAGAGGACGTGGCGCTGGCGCGCCGCAAGGTGATGGCGGGTTCGGTGTTGGCCGCGATCGGCACCGCGGGCTATTACACGGCATATGTCTTTGCGTCCGGAAGACGGTCACCGGCGTATTCAGTTTCGGAACTCTAACTTTCCTGGCCAATGCCATTCGAGACGCCAGCTCGAACCTGCAGCAGACTTTTTCGACGCTCTCCACCATCGCCGATCAGGCTTTGTTCCTCACCGATCTCATCGCATTCTTCGAAATGCGTCCGACCATCGAATCCAAGCCCAACGCATTGCCCGTGCCGCGCCCGATCCAGGAGGGATTCGAGTTTCGCAATGTTTCTTTTTACTATCCGGGGGCTTCGCGCCTGGTTCTGAAGGGATTGAATTTTCATTTGCGTCCCGGCGAGCGGGTCGCGCTCATCGGTGAAAATGGCGAAGGCAAGACGACGATCGTCAAGCTGATGACTCGCCTCTACGATCCGGTGGAAGGCCAGATCCTGCTGGATGGCGTCGGTCTGCGCGAATACGATCTCGAAGACCTTTATCGTGAGATTGGCGTCATCTTTCAGGATTACATGCGCTACGAGATGACTGCCCGCGAAAACATCGCAGTCGGCCGAATCGAGCAGATCCATAACCTGGAGTTGTTGCGGCGTTGGTGGTTTCGCCATATCAACGTTTCTGGCTCTGAATGTTGATCGCAAAGCCGCGCTCGCCAACTTGCATCGCATGGACGACCTCGGATGGTTTGGCTCCTACGGATTCTTCGAAGCGGCCGATTACAACTCGCGCAGCCGCTTCCTCGGTCCCCGATGTGAACTGGTCCGATCCTGGAGGGTTCATCATCAGGGAATGAGCTTGCTCTCCCTGGCGAACTTTCTCTGTGACAACGTCGTGCAAAGGTGGTTCCACTCCGACCGGAGGGTGCAGGCAACCGAACTGCTCTTGCAGGAGAAGCCAGTCTCTCAGACGGTCGGCATTTGATCCCGACTTGCGTGCAGCATTTAATCCGCGGGATCAGCGCAAAGACTCTTCATACAATCCCGAAGAAAAAGCCGCGGATGACTTCCATCGGATTTCTACTCGTGGTGTCTACTCATATCTCAGGCTTTCGACCGGATCGAGTTGCGAGGCGCGAATTGCGGGAACCGTTCCAAAGATAATGCCGACCAGTGACGAAACGACGATGGCAATAATCGCGCAAAGACCGGAAATCGGGATGCGGAAGGCCGTGAAGAAGCGGACGGAGAAGGGAATTGAGATTCCAATGACGATGCCGACAACGCCGCCAATCAGCGAAATGAGAACTGCCTCAGAGAGAAATTGGAGCCGAATCTCGCGCTTGGTGGCGCCAACCGCTTTGCGGATGCCGATTTCGTGGACGCGGGCGCTTACCGTGGCGAGCATGATGTTCATGATGCCGATGCCACTCACCAATAAGACGACTGCTGCAATCAACAACAAAACAGTCGTCAGAATGTTCGCTGTCTTATCCGCTAGGCTCACCAGTTGCGTGAGATTCTCCACGTCGTAGACCGACTCCGGACGGTGCCGCGACTGCAACACCTGCTTAATCTGTGCCGTCGCCGCCATCACATCATCCGGGCTGCCCACCGAGAAGTAGATCTGTCGCACCGTATTCGACGGCAGGAAAAACCGGCTCACCGAATACGGAATCGCCATCGTGTTCTCTTCCACCTCCGATTGCCCGAATGTCTCCACCCTTTCTTTAAACACGCCGATCACCGTGAATGACAGACCACCCACTTTAATTGCTTGGCCCAGCGCGTTGTCCGGCGTACGGAACAACTTCACCGCCAGCTTCTCGGTGATCACTCCGACCTTGTTGTGTCCCACGAAGTCTGCTGTATCGAGGAAACGCCCGGCGAGCAACACCAGATTCCGCACCTGGCGGTATTCGGGAAACACGCCAAGAATTAAAATGTCCTGCTCCTTGCCATTGCCCACGCTGATGCGGTCATTGAGTACCACAAACGGAGATGCCGCTACCACAGAGGGCACCTGTTCTCGCACGGCGCTCACGTCCTCGACGGTAAGTTCATCGAGCGCCGTAGCCGTAATGCGCTGCCCGCCGCCCTCATAGCTGGCATAGATCAGGTTCGTGCCAATGCCCTGAATCAAATTCAGGACGTACTGTTTTCCCGTAAGCCCGATCGTAACCACCAGAACCAGTGAGGCCGTCCCAATCGCTATGCCGAGCGCGGTGAGTAGAAATCGCATTCTATTCGCGACGAAGGTATCGTAGGCGAAGCGCAAAGTTTCGCCGATCATCTCGCCGATAATCGGCTCAGGATTGCGCGTCCGGCGTTCTATGGCAGAAGTGGTCACATGCACAGGCTTAGTTTCCGCAGGGTTCTAACTTCAGAGTAACCTTCAGAGTAACTTGGAAGGTTCTTGAGGCTGGCCTCGCGTTCGGCTGGAACTGCCCGTGCTCGAGCGCGAGCCAGGAAAAACGCAGCCAGCACAATGATGAGCGGATCTACCGGCCGGAAGTAATAAGTCTCAGGATGCGAGAGATAGTAAGGCAGTGGAAAAAACACAAAGACGATAAGAAAGCGAATTGCCAGCGCCCGATTCTCTCGCCAAACTCCGCGCAGTCCGGCAAAGGCCAAAACCGTCATCGTCGTACTTAAGAAAATGTTGGGAACATCCAGAGGTTCCTCGGCAAGGTAAGCGTGATTGAAACTCCAGTACCCCGTCCACATATAAACCACCCGCCGCGCCACGCGGTAAACATATTGCGCCGGATGACTGTCAATGTATTGCCTGGCCTGCGCCGCCTTATGAGCCATATACGCGGTTTCGCCGCTGCGCGCGTATTCCGCAAGCTCGTCGTCATTATGGTTTGGATGCAGACTGCGGTTCACCCAATGTAGCGAGTCAGCGCTATTGCCGATGTACAGCTCCAATCCATAGCCACTGCGGATTGGAATGAACTGATGAAAGGTTCTGTAATTGCGCACAAACCACGGCGCCATTATCGTCAGTGCTGCGAGGGCCGCCATCGTCAATGGCCACTGCCAGCTTCGCCCACTCTGCCTGCGCCGCCAGCAACTCCACAAGCCCAACAGCGGAACTACCGACAGCACGACCGGCTCCGTCAACGCCGCCACGCCGCCCAGCGCGCCGAACGCCAGCCACCCCGCGTCGCCAGACTCCTCCAGGCGCAGCGACCACAGAAATAGCATGGCCAAAAGCAGAGTTACCAGACACGTTGACCAAGCCCAGTCAGCGCCGTAGTAAATTCCATAAGGCGAAAATGCCCAACCCCACCCCGCCCATTTCGCTACACGCAAATCGAAGCAGCGACGCGCGAGCAGAAATACGGGAATGCACGTGAGCGCCGAAAAAACGCTGTTCAGCGCAAGTGCGGCCACGATCGATGCCGTGGAGTACGTTCCGAAGAGCCAAAATATGCCGGCAAGCAAGTACGCGTATATCGGAGGAAGCACCGCCGTCGGCCCCGTGTTAGCGAATACATTTCCGAACCCGTGTCCAGTGGCCAATGAACGTGCTACACGCCCGAAAGCCCAGTGTTCCAACACAAACGGATCGAGCCAGTCATGATAAAGAAACGGAATGACCGCCAGCCGCACCGCCAGCGCCGTCATGACCATCGGCCAGTAAATGCTAACCCCGGCTGTTTTCCGTTCCAGCGTTGTTATCATTATTATTAGGGTCTGAAAGCTGCGCCACTTGTTATTACTGCGTCGGCTTACGCTCTGCTTGCCATGACTTACTCTATCTTACTCATTCAACTCGGCAAACCGATACTTCCTGGTTGCGATAGGGACACTCCAAACCCTGAACTCCGGGCACGGCTAGAACCACCCAATCAACACCGAAGTCTGCCTTCAACCGCAAAAAGTCCGGCCTCGTAAAATTCTTCCATCCGAGTTGCGCATCCACTTCTCGTTGCCAGCGCGGCGCCAGCCGCGGCACTCGCGCCACCATTCCCGCGTCCTTCACCGCGTCAGCCAGCACGCTGCGCTCTGCCAGTGCGCGAAACCCATGGTAGTCTTCGCCCTGCGCCTGTAGATAGTATGGATCCAGCGCGAACTCGCTGTTGATCGGCGTATTTCCCCGAATCCAGAGGAATGCTTGCACCCAGCCATTGCGCGATGGTAGGCCCGGAAGTTCCAAATGCGCGGTTGCCGCATACATCTGCCGCTGCGCGTAAAACATTCCGCAGGCGAGCGGCACAAACAGAAGCGCCCAGCGTAGGACATGTCGTTTCAATAGATATTGGCCAAGCAATCCTCCCGTCAGCAGCACGAGCAGCAGATACACAAGATGGAGGAAGCGCATCGGCTCCAGTGGCCACAGGCGTTCCAATCGTGGAGAGAGCAAAATAATCAGCGCCACCATCAGTTGAAATACGCCAAAGTACACCAGACGCTCTGAAACTCGCTCCAACACAGTCGAGCCCTGCCGCCGTGCCAATGCGCGAAACCACCACAGCAAAGCCAGTGGCGCCACCACCCCGAGCAATTCATACCAATGCCAGCGCGGAACAAAATAAAACGGCCGCGTGGCGGCTGCCTGCCGCCATGCATCCGACGCCGGATCGAAAATCCACCCCAACGGCAACGACAATGCTGCCAGCGCCTGCGCATGCCGTCGCGATCTTTGCTCCGCTGGCTTCCACATCAGAAAGATGCAATACATCGCCCCAAACGCGGCCATGATCGCATGTGCGGAAAACGCAAACAGCAGCAGCGCAATTGCGGCCAGCCATTGCTCGTCAATCGTCGCGACGATCGCCGCCAGAATTACGGCTGTGGCCAATGCCCGCGGGTGCAGATGCGGATCGGTCAACGTCAATCCCGTGCCTGAAACGGGCAGGCTCAGAAGAACGGCTACCAGCGTTACTGCCGCCCACTGCGCGTGTGCTTCCGCGAAACAGCGCCGGCCGATGCGCCAGCAACCCCACAAAATGAGAAATGTAACCGCCCACTGCCAAAATAAAATGCCCCATTCCAGGGGCACGTGGGTCCATCGCAATGAAGATGCGACTAATCTATCGAAAATTGTTGCTTGAAACTGCAATCGAAAAAAATCCGCATCATGCGGAAACAAGGCCGGGTTGAGATCCTGCTTGATCGCCGCTAGGTAGAATGCATCATCCTCCAACCCGGGATGATATCCCTGGACCACAATGGCTAGCGTTGTCAGCAGCACCAAGGCTACCAACTGCACAACCCATCGCGACTCGCGAGCGCATAATTCCGGTCCTAAAGGCGACGGTGGACGCGGCCTTTCGTAATCGGCCCCAGAGCCGTAACGCTCCTCGTCGAGCTCTGGCTGGGGACTTCTCCGGTTGAAAATTCCCAATCGTTCCATGATTTGCGCGAACTTCGATTGGTGCGAACTTCCTCGCCCACAAGTCGCTTCCAGAAGAGGCAGGTAGCAACCGGCGTGGCCAACCCTTCCAATTAGACTACCAATCCAGTGTAGAAGCATCAGCAAGTGTAGATGTGGGAGCCGGATGGAATTAGCGCTCGCTGGACAGCCGTATTCGCGTCTCGCAGCCGTGTTTTGTATTTCCGCGGAAGGCAAAGGCCGGAAGATCATCTAGAAGGTCGCTCCCGTCAGTGGGAAATCATCCTCAGGAAATCCCAGCGAAAAACTAGAGAAAACAACGGAAGAGCCGATTCCATATCTGGGGCGGCAGAGTGCCATTGGCATCCAACGCAGTCCCAGCGAATGCGCTTATCGCGTCTGAGGATTGCCCGGTATGGGAAAGATTCGTCTTCTGGTATTCGCAATCGTGGTTTTGGTCGCCGCAGCCACTCTTATGAGTTTAAACGGCTGTGGCACTGCAAACTCGCTCACACAGCCCTCAAAGATTCAGCATGTAGTCGTGATCTTCCAGGAAAACCGTACCACTGACAATCTCTTTCAGGACCCCGTCCTGATCGGCAGAGGCGCAGACATCGCACAAAGTGGCGTGGACTCGAATGGCCATACAATCCGGCTAAACAAAATCGACGCGGTCACGGATTACGACCTTGCCCATACTCACCAGGCTTTTACTCTGATGTGCAACTTGGATAAAGACACAGGACAATGTCAAATGAATGGGGCGAATCTTGTTCCCGATTACTGTGCATCCGGCGCCACCGACTGCCCGGCGCCAGACTTGTCTTTCGGTTATGTCAACCCTGATGAGTTGCAACCCTATTTCCAATTAGCAGAACAATACACATTCGGCGATCGCATGTTCCAGACCAATCAAGGGCCGAGTATGCCGGCCCATCAGTTCATACTTTCCGGAACCTCAGCTCCCGCGGCAGACAGCAATCTATTTGCAGCGGAGAATCCGGACCAGGACAGCGGATGTGATGCGCCCGCGACTTCCACAGTCGATCTGATCGGTCCAACAGGCACCGAAACCTCCAATGCTCCAATCTATCCGTGTTTTGAGCATCAAACTCTGACCGATCTGCTGGAGGCGAGATCGTTAACTTGGCGATATTACACACCGTCGGGTTGGGCGATCTGGAATGCCCCGGAGGCAATTCGACATATATGCGGGCCGCAGACCGGCGCCCAAGGCACCACCTGCCAAGGGTCGGATTTTACCCAGAATGTAATCATCAGTCCGACTCAAGTTTTGAATGACATCGCTAATCAGCAACTGCGAAACGTGAGTTGGGTGATTCCAAGCGGCCAGGCGTCCGATCATGCCGGTCCGAGTAATGGAACCGGGCCATCGTGGGTGGCCTCGGTCGTAAATGAGATCGGCAACAGCCCTTATTGGGCTAACACAGCAATCTTCATTACGTGGGATGACTGGGGAGGTTGGTATGATCACGTTCCACCTCCACAGGTGCTCCTCGATTGCGCTCAGTGGGGTTGCGGCTACATATATGGTTTCCGTGTTCCACTGATCGTTGTTTCGCCTTACGCGAGAGCCAAATATATATCTCACGTACAGCATGACTTCGGCAGCATATTAAAGTTCATCGAACGCAATTTCGCACTGCCGACGCTCGGTTATGCCGACGTAGCGGCCGATGACTTATCCGACTGCTTCGACTTTAGTCAGGCGCCTTTGACTTTTCAGACCATTCAAGCACCTGTAAATGCTCAGTATTTCCTAAACAACAAAATCCCGCCAACCGATCCAGACGACGACTAATAATCGACATGTCGGGAGTAGTATCAAACCAAAAATGGCGAGGAAATTCTCCGCTCATTTCGTCTGGAGTTCACGAGCAATTAAGTAACTGGTAAGTTGGTGCAACCAGTTTCCACCTCGCGGTTAAACTTGGACGTTTACCAACGACTAACCTGCGACTCCCCCATCTCGTCTCGAGCCTTTGTTTCAGATCTGGAATACCGGTCGACTTGATCACGGAATGTGAGAGGATGCCTACATTCCCCATGCAGCTAAAATACACCCATGATAATCTTCGCTGAAATGTGCAGACTCTTACTGGAGGGGGATATGAAAAAAGGACCATATATATTGGACATCACACTAATTGTTTCGGCACTCCTCGCGTGGCGGCAATGGCTATGCATCGGCCTTCTGTTCGCATCGTTGTCAACGCTGGCGCAGATTACTGCCATTCCGCCAAATGTTCCGAGCCCCGATCCGCCAAAGTGGAACGCTAAACCAAGTCAAAGCCTTACTATGCAGGATAGCAATTTGTCTGGCAGAGCGGAGCCTCCTCAACTGAGCGCGCTAGAGGATGCTGTTTCGAACGCCACAAACCTGCTTTCAAATAATAGCGTCCAAAGGTGTGATGAGTTTCCTGGAGCTTCGTTAGATGTGCAGTTGAACGCATGTATATCGGCGGCCGCAGCCACCAAAGTGGGCGCTGAAGGCATTGCTGATGCTACAAGATTGCGTAGTGGCATCATTGCGGCTCAAGTAGACGTAGGAAATCATGAAGGCACCAACAACGTTGTATTACTCATGCCGAAAACCGCGTCGTGGGCTGTAACTATAACCGATGGAAAGTCCTGCGGTATCATGCTTCATACCAAGTCGGCCATGATAAGTCTCGGCAACAATAGTAACGGAACACAGATGAACATCGTGGCTGCCAATAAGAGTACTAAAGTTGTCGCTATAGTCTGTACCGACCCTGATCCTCCAGAGGGAGGAGCTTATGTTATGGCGGAAGGATTCGGTGTCGTCAATGACGTCGGCGCTACTTTGGCGAGCGCAGCTTTCACCGTGAATTTTGTTTTCGACAATTCCATATTTAGAAACATAGCTGTCGGGGCAACGAGCGGAACTGCGATGACCGTTACCGGCGCGTGCTGCGGCACGGCTTTCTATGACCTGCTTGTCGATTGCCACTCGAGAAAGGGCTGCGTTCCCCTGACGTTGGGCGGTATGATTACCAGCCACGGAATCGAATCCGTTGGTTTTTTCAACGCCTCTATCGGTCACCCCGGCATGGGACTGCACAACATCTCTATCTCATCCAACGCATCAAATGAAAATATAAATTGGTACAACTTGTATATGGAGCCGAATGCTGTCGACACAAGCACGGCCCTGTTTGAGATTGGTGCCAAAGCTCATGATGTGAATATTTACGGCGCGGTCGCATCCAACGCCGCTAGCGGGTCGACGGCCTACATGGTCGATGTTGCTTCATGGCCAGGACCGGCTAATGATACATTCAGTGGCCTTAAATCGCAGACTTACAACCTGGTCAACGATCACGTAACGGGATTGACTATCAAGGGCGATCCCAACTACGGGGCGAGCGCACTCTATGTCTCCGGCACTTCTATATTAACGTCGGCGAAAGCCGTTGTATTGGATCAGACGACAGCTAATCATTTCGCAGGAGTGTCTACTTGCTCAGGCGGAACTAAGATGATCACGTTACCCATTACTTATCACTCGCAGCCGGTTGTTATGATATTTGACGAAACAACCGTCGGCGGCGTGAAGCTCGGCAGCAAATCGGGCAGTGGGTTCACGGTCTCTTGCGTTGGATCAACAGACACCTTCGATTGGATGGTGATAGGGAACCCCGATTAATATGCGCGGAAGCATGGCAGCGAAGAGCAACGCGTTGCCACATTTACAACTGCACGTTGCCCGCAAACCACCAGTTTGAATTTGCCGCTGGATCGAGAAAACGTCGATTCGGCACATCCAACGACGCTTGCGCGCCGCCCATGTGCAGCCTGCTTGAAGGAAATGAAGGCTTCGGAAGCTGCCGGAGCGCGATTTATGCGGGCACGGCGAGCCGAAAATTTTATCTCAGTGGATTGCGAAATCCGAGAGAATGCGGCTGCGGGTAACGAAGTAGCTTCCTTCCGCACGCGCGTGTAATTTTTTAGTTGACTTCCATTCCTTTTCTGGCTTACCGTTAGCCACTCACATCACAACCCAGGAGGTTCCTGTGCGTACGTGCATCCGATCTATGCCAGTATTCGTGTGTCTAGCGACTTTGTTCCTCGTCTTTCAAACCCAGGTCTTGTCGGCGCAAGAGGCGCCGGTGAAAGGTGGTGTTACGGCAACCGTGGCAAGTGAGCCACAGATTTCGTCCTCGTCGTCCCAAGTCGTGCCGGCGCTGCCGGTTCCTCGTTTGATCAAATTCGGCGGCGTCGCGAAAGATGCTTCAGGCCAAGTGCTCAGCGGGGTTGTGGGAATCACCTTCTCGATCTACGCCACCCAAGAGGGCGGCACGCCGCTCTGGACGGAAACGCAGAACCTTGACTTGGATGTCCATGGCCACTATGGGGCTCTGCTAGGCTCCAGTCAAAGCGGGGGGGTGCCCCTCGATCTGTTCACTACGGGTGAGCCGCGCTGGCTGGGAGCGAAGTTGGAGCTGCCCGGCGAAGTGGAGCAGCCGCGCATATTGCTGGTAAGTGTTCCTTACGCATTGAAGGCTGCTGACGCGGATACGGTCGGAGGTATGCCGGCTTCGGCGTTCATGCTCGCACCGACCGCCTCTTCTTCCGTGGTCGCAGCGGTCGCTTCTTCTAATACACCCGGCGGCGCGAAGTCCGAAGTCAAATCGGGTGCAAAGAAAGAATTCTCAAGCACAGGTACACAGTATTACGTTCCCGTCTTTACCGACAATTTGGGCGATATAGGGAACTCGACTATCACTCAATCTCCTAACGGCAACGTCGGGATTGGAGATACCAACCCGGTCAATGCAAGGATGGTAATTGTGGGAAACGGCGGAGCCATCCTGAACGCGTCGAATGACGTGGATACAGATTTTTATATCGATCTGACTGCGCCAGGCGCTAGCCTGCCGTATACCCAGTTCGGCCCGGGAGCGCCCAGCAATCTGGCCTTGGCGGTGGGCGGGGTAGCGTACCTGTGGTTAACGAACACGGGAAACATTGGCGTTGACGCCTACCCAGGATCTACGTATAGCCTCGATGTCGAGCCGAATACGGCTGGCACGGCGGGCGGGTTGAACGTAAACAATACGAACAGTGCCAATACTGTCGATGGGATTGACGTTTACTCTGCCAATGGGTATGGGATTTATAGCACGACCAACAGCGCCTATGCCGTCTACGATCTCGCTTTCAACTCGGGAGGCATATTAACCGGTGCCGACTTCGATGGCATCGACAGTTTTGGCGGGGGGGTCGGAGGATACTTCAACGGTTATTCCGGCGGCAACTCTTCGGTGACCGATACCGATATCACTGACTACGCCGGAGCCTTCGGCGGGGAATTTGGACCCACAACGGAGAACTTCGGTCTATATGGCTACAGCGCGAGCGCTCTTGGAATTGGGACTTACGGCCAAGCTATCGCCGCCAGCACCGAAGGCAGCTTGTACGGCGGTCAAGGACCGTGGGGCGTTTGGGGCGACACTAACACCAGCAGCGGTTATGGGAGCGCTATACTAGCCACGGGTGACGATAACTACGCCGTGATCGCGGTGAACAACAGTCCCTCGGGCTGGAGCACGTCTTGGTTTGAGAACGATGAGACTTCGGCTAACAACGACTGGATACTGCACACCTACGGCGGTGGCTACGGCGGGGAGTGCACTATCGACGTCAGCGGCAACTTGACCTGCAACGGTACCATCAGCGGTGTTGTTGGGGTAGAAGGCGGATCGAAGAAAGTGGCTGTGAACTCCATCCAATCCCCGGAGAACTGGTTCGAAGATGCAGGCAGCGGTCAGCTCGCCAGTGGAGAGGCCGTCATTAACATCGAAGCTGGTTTCGGACAAACAGTCAATACGGGCGTGGACTACCACGTATTCCTAACGCCCAACGGCGATTGCAAGGGACTCTACGTCGCGCAAAAATCGGCTACGTCGTTTGTGGTACGGGAGTTGGGCGGCGGAACCTCCAGCATTGCGTTTGACTACCGCATTATGGCCAAGCGCAAGGGCTTCGAACAGGCCCGGCTTGTCGACGTGACGCAAGAATACAATGGGAAGAATCGTCCGCGCCGTGCCAGCGTTGCAAAGCATATGCCGACGGCAAAGGAGATGAGACAGCGAATGGCAAAGCACGCGCACAAGCCACAGCCGGCAAAGCCAAGGTCGGTCGCTCGAATAGTACCGGCGCCTATCACGCATAAGCGGTAGCCCTGTTGATCACTTGGCAGAGCGAAGTTATTGTCTCAGCCACGAGCTAGTACGAGGAGCATTCCACGGCCCGTCCGATACGCTGGACGGGCCGATGGGATGCTCTCTTGGTTTTAAGTGGAAGCGCGCCGGAAGACCTTCTCGGCAGGCGAAACAGCGATAAGCCCGGTTTTTGGGTGAGGTGCTCTTAGATTCGGGTTTTACCGTTCGACTGGCGCTTGCGACTCGCTGCTGGGCCGTTGATCTAGGTGCTTAGCGGCTGTACGTTCCCGTTCCGCATCCCCTTCTCGTCCCAACTGCAGATATGCGTCGGCCAATAAAATGTGCGGCCATGGCTTCTCGGGACGCAGCGCGGCTGCTTTCTTCAACCTCGGCAAGGCGGCCTCCGGCTGTTTTGAAACCAACAGAATCCGCCCCTCGAGTAGAAGGGCGTCGTAGTCTTTAGGAACGACTTCCAGTACTTTTTCGCATTCCGTGACCGCTTCGCGCGCGCGATCACTCTGGGCATAGGCGGTGGCCAGCATGAGGTGTGGTTGAGGCCAGCGCGGTATTTTCTCCACTATGATCTGCAATTCGTGCGTCGCCGCCGCGAAATCCTTGGTTCCGAGTAATGCGCGCGCCAGTTGGAAATGCGCAAGGGTCATATCCGGATTTAACTCGACGACCTTGCGCAACACCGGTATTGCCTTGTCATACTCTTTCATCGATAGGTAACATCTTCCAAGCTCCATATAAAAATTAGGTGCGCGCGGATCTTTCCCAATCAGCACTTGCAGGAGAGGAATCGCTGCCTGGCAATCCCCGTCGTCTATAATGAAGCCGACCCGCTCAGACATATTGGCAATCTCAATTTTGTCCTTCGGATCCGCGCCCAGATTGCCAGTGTCTGACTTCGTGGCTGTGGGATCGGTGGCGACATATCCCAGCGCTCCCAGTTTCTCCATCGCCTCCGGATCCATCTCCGACTTGGACGCTTCTTTCGCGCTGGCGGTCTTCTGACGAAACGCATCGAGCTGCGCTGCCAAGGTGCTGGTCACCGCCGCTGAGGCTGCCGCCAGATCGTGCTGCGAGTTCGGATCCGTGGACTGATCATAAAGTTCCGGTCGCGGCGCTTTGATATACAAGTATTTCCCCGAACGCAGTGCTCGCAGCGGACTCCAGTGATAGGCTCGGTACGCGTAATCCGTCTCCGCGTAGGCTGGCCGGTCGGGGAATGTCTCCGCCGCGACGTTCGTTTCCCCGCTCTTAATGGACGCCAGCTTCGCCGTCATCATGTCCAGCAGCGATTGCCCTTGCACTTCCTGCGGAACCGCAACTCCCACCGCCTGCAAGATCGTCGGCAGCACATCCACCAGCCCCACCCTACTCTCGATTCGCTTCCCCGCTGTACTCCCACCCGGCAGCTTGATCATAAGGGGAACGTGAATGGTCTCATCGTAGAGAAAGATTCCGTGGAAATCCTCTCCGTGCTCCCCCAGCGATTCTCCGTGATCGGCCATCACCGCGATGACTGAGCTGTCGAAAAGCCCACGCGCCCGCAACTGGCTCAAAAATTCACCCACTGCCGAATCCACGTAAGCAATCTCGCCGTCGTACGGCGCCGAGGCGTACTTGCTCTTGAATGGTTGCGGAGGATCATAGGGATAATGGGCGTCATAAAGATGCACCCAAACAAAGAAAGGACCTTGCGAGTGCTCGCTCAACCAGGTGAGAGCGTGCGCCACCACCTCACCGCCGCGGCGCTCCACTGTGTGATAGCGATCCTCTCCCGGTTGTCGCGCGCGAAAGCCGGCGTCGTAGGTGTCAAATCCGCGGCCGAAGCCTGGAGCGAACCGTTGCTTCGGGTCAAGCACCATCGAACTGACAAACGCTGCGGTGTGATAACCGTGGCTTCGCAGGATATCCGGAGCATACGGGAGATCCTGTGCCAGCGGCACCTGGAAATCACTGATCTTGTGAAATTGCGGATAAGTACCGGTGAGAATGGTGGCGTGAGAGGCCGCGGTTAGCGGGACTTGCGAATACGCACGCGTGAAAACCACAGACTGGCGAGCCAGTTGGTCCAGGTTCCGCGTCAGCCCGCGGTCCGAACCCAGAAACCCCATGCGATCGGCTCGGACCGTGTCGAGAGTAATCAGAATTACATTGGGAGGCTCGGTTGCACCAGCGAGCGTCGTGGCCGCCAAACAAAACACGCACAACAACTGACGAACGATCGACATGGGCGAAAGTATAGCACCGCGCAAAATGTCATTATCCTGCCCGCAATGTGCAAAACCGACAGGCCAATTCCTGCGTCACAACAACCTTGGAGGCGGCACCGGCACTCCAACCTTGGACCTACAACCCGATGGTTATCGGCGAGTTATCCTCAGCTTGGTCAATGCCTCGAGTTACATCCATTTTCGATTGACTCAGGCTTCGTGAGCGACTAATATTGCTGCTCGTTCTCTTCCTGAAGTGCCATCGGCTGCTCATCCAGCTTGACCGACAGATCTGGAGCGAAAAATGAAAGCATCCGAAAACGCGGGATCCAGGCTGCTCTCCGCATTGCGCCTTGGAGTTCTCTTATTCTTAGTCGCGCCTATCTTATCCGCCCAGAATAACCCCATCTTCAACGGCCCACGGGACTACCTCGTGGGATCGTACCCGCAGTCGGTAGTGGTTGCTGACTTCAACGGCGACGGCCTTCCCGATATCGCCACCGCCAATAACTCCTCGAACAATATTTCGATTCTTCTGCAGAACGCCAATGGGACCTTCCAGGCTGCTGTCAACTATCCCGTGGGCAATGGACCGGTGTCACTGCAGGTGGGCGATGTGAACAATGATGGCAATCTGGACCTCATCGTGATCAACGTAACCGACAGCACCGTGGCAGTACTGCTCGGCAATGGAGACGGCACGTTTCAGGCTCCAAAGACGACGCCTATTCCCGGAACCCCGCCCCCGTTTCCTTATTTAGCTGTCGGCGATTTTAACGCCGATGGCAATCTCGATGTTGTGATTACGATGGCTTTGGCGCAAGTGGGGACATACGGCGCGGGGATCATGCTGGGAAACGGCGACGGGACTTTCCAGGCCCCGGTAACCTACCAGGTGAGTGGCTATCCGGTCGGGTTGGTCGCCGCTGACTTCAACAACGACTCAAAATTAGACGTCGCGGTTGCGATCAACACCGGCGGTATTTCCGTTCTACTCGGCAACGGCAACGGTACCTTTCAACCAGCAATCAATACGACCCTTCCTGGCACGGGACCTATTGGGTTGGTAGTTGCGGATTTCAATCAAGATGGCAATTTGGACATTGCGACTGAAATAAATAATGAGGGTGCGGAGAATCTGGCCCTGCTTCTGGGCAATGGAAACGGCACTTTCCAAGTCCAGGTCCTTTCCTTGAGTGCGGCGCCGCTGGCTGCCGGCGATTTGAATGGAGATGGCAAACCGGACCTTGTCTGCCAGGGTGTCCCCGGTCTCGAGATCCTGCTTAACAGTGGGAACGGAACCTTCACCGTGGGGCAATCCCTGGCGATGGCGTCCGGCGAGGTCGGCGTGGTGGTTGCTGTCTCAGATTTGACGGGCAATCAAAAGATGGACTTGGTCGCATCCCAATTCGGCACGCATTCTGGAAGCGGACTGCCGGACATCGTCACCGTACTGCTGGGCAACGGAGACGGCACCTTTGCCGTCTTTCCTTCTTTTGTGGGGAATGTGCTCTCACCCGATCTGGGTAATGCGCTTGGCGTGCCGGCCGCTGCGGACTTCAATGGTGACGGCAAGATCGACTTGGCTGTGGGCAATTCGGTCCTCGAAGAAGACATGCCGGTCGCAGTGCAATTTGCATTGCTTCTTAACGATGGCGCCGGCTTCGGGCCCCCTAGCGTAACTCAGCTACAGATGGGTACGCCCCAACTGTTGCCCTGGGTGGCTGCCGCGGATTTCAATGGCGATGGCCAAATGGATTTGGCGGTTGCGAGCAGCGACATTGCCATTTTCCTGGGCAATGGCAACGGCACATTTCAGCCCGAAGCAGATTATGGGTCGCAGATGACCGGGCCGATTGCAATTGGTGATTTTAACAATGACGGAAACCTGGACGTGCTCGGCGTTCTGACAAATACAACCGATGTGTCTGTACTGCCGGGCAACGGCAACGGAACCTTCGGTTTCCCCGTGAACTCATCTGCTGGCAATTATGTCATGGCTCTGGCGGTTGCAGATTTTAACGGCGATGGAAATCTCGACGCAGCAGTTCTGACAAGTGCCTTGCAACTTACCATGCTCTTTGGAAATGGCAATGGAACCTTTTCGTTGGGCCCAAGCTATAATGTTGGACCCGATCCCACCGCCATCGCCACCGGCGACGTGAACGGCGACGGCATTCCTGACCTTGTTATTGGGAATTCGGATAGTTACGACTCTCAAACCGGTCAATTCGTACCGTCTTCAGTCGTCGTGCTTTTGGGAGTTGGCAACGGTACATTTCAACCTCCCATCACCACCGTCGCGGGCAACAGGATTTCATGGATAGCGATCTCTGACTTTAATCTCGATGGTAAAGCAGATGTCGCAATTAGTAATGAGGGCTGGGGCGATGTTTCTTTGCTGCTGGGCAATGGCGACGGCACCTTCCAGGCTCCAATGCAGTTTTGTCTCAACAATGTGGCAGGGCCGCTTGCTGTCGCTGATTTTGATGGCAACGGAAGTCCCGATTTAGCTGTTTCTGGTGGCGTGGGTATTTTGGGTACAAGCAACATAACCCTGCTGCTCAGTCAGGGGAGTGGCGGGTCGGCCGCAATTGTAGCGCCTGGCTTTATCGCTTTTGGGAACCAGGCCGTAGGCCAGCCAAGCGCGGTGGCGACTGCGACTCTTACCAACACGGCTTCCAACGCCCTGACAATTACGAGCATTACCGTCTCCGGTCCGCAAAGCGGGGATTACCAGCAGGTCAATGACTGTGGCACAAGCCTTTCCGCAGGAGCAGATTGCACCATTAGTATCGCGTTCACTCCCCAGGCGCCGGGCGCGCGCAGTGCGGTTATTCAGATCACCGATAGTGCAATCAACTCACCGCAGGTAATCAGTCTAAGCGGCGTGGGCTCGGGTTCCGCGGTCTCACTTGTTCCCGGAAACATTTCTTTCGGCAACCAGTACGTCGGGTCCAGCAGCTCCTCGCAAGCAGTTACTTTGACCAACACCGGGAACACAACTTTAGTCATTACTGGCATCACCTTCACGGGAGCGCAGGCGGGCGATTTTTCGCAAACCAATAATTGCCCAAGCAATTTGGCCAGTGCAGCCAGCTGCACGGTGAACGTTATCTTTACTCCTGCTGCGGGCGGAAGCCGCGTAGCTGCGCTTAGCGTCACCGACAATGCCTACAACAGTCCGCAAAGCGTGGCGCTTACTGGGACTGGCGAGGGTTTCTCGGTGACGGTCTCTTCACCAAGTCAGACCGTGTCACCCGGTCAAACCGCGACGTACTCGCTGAACGTGAGTCCACTTGGCGGGTTCAATCAAACGGTGCAGATGAGTTGCACAGGAGCGCCGGCCGAGTCGAGTTGCAGCGTGTCGCCAAGTTCTTTCACGTTAAACGGTTCGGCATCGCAAGCCGTGATGGTCACGGTAACAACCGTAGGAACCTCCGCCGGTCTGAGGAAAACGCAGTTCGGCAGGCCTTCGAACACTGCCTATGGTTTTTGGATATGGAGTTTGGGAGCGTTCGGAATAGTAGGTCTGGTGAGCTTGGCGGGTTGGCGGCGGGAGTGGCGGCGGTGGGTTTACGGTTTGCTATGCATCTGCCTGGTCGGTACGGTAATCATGATTTCCGCATGTGGTGGATCGGGCGGTGGAGGCGGAACCGGCGGAATCCAACCCGGGACATACAACTTGGCGGTGACCAGCACGTTCTCTTCAGGATCGACCACTTTGACTGTCACAACACCGCTTACTTTGATCGTGAAGTAATCGTTAAGGCGATATTCGCTGCGTCAAGCTAAACCAGCCTCGGGACATCGCGCCCGGCGTTTTCTATCATTCAGCGTGGCTGTCCATTTCCCCCATCGCCCTCCCTTGTTGCAATTTCCGTGGAATCGGATGGGAGGTGATAACGACGAAGTCCCGTAAGTTGCAAACTTAACGCCGCCAGAAAAGCGGAGTTATTCACGAGGTAGCGTTTCCATAGGCGTCCTGGTTCTTGGTAAAGCCGGTGGACCCACTGAAGTCCGGCATTTTTGATCCACTGAGGAGCATCTTTCACGTGGCCGGTATGAATGTCGAACGCGGCACCCACTCCGATCATGAACTTGCAGGAAAACCGTCGGAAGTTCGCGGCCATAAATTTTTCTTGTTTCGGCGTACTGAGACCTACCCAAATAATATCGGGCAATGCGGTTTCCAACTGTCTTTCAAGGGCATACAGTTCTGACGGGCCGAGCGGTCGAAACGGTGGCGTAAAAGTGCCTACGATTTTGATACCGGGAAACCTGTGCCGCAGGTGCTCCGCAAGTTCCTCGGCGATCCCCGGCTTCCCGCCATAGAGAAAATGGCGGACTCCGGTTTGAGCTGACCTTCGGCAGACCTCCAGCATCAGATCGGGGCCGAAAACACGCCTCATGCCTGAGTTTCCCTGCATGCGTCCAACCCAAACCGTTGGCATGCCATCGGGAGTTACGAGGAAGGCCTGGTTGAGGATGTCCCGGAATTCGGAATCGCGTTGCGCCTCCATCACCCCGTGCACGCTAGTGACACAAACGTATCCCATTGTTCCTTCACGAACGGCGCTCTCGATAATGCTGGCCGCGTGGGGAAGGTCGATCGCGTGTACGCCAACGCCAAGCACGTTGGCGCGGCTCTTAGTCGGCGCTGCGCGCCGCGAGAATGTTGGTGAGGCGACCGGCGTTCCGTAATTCATCTTCAATCCATCGATAAGTAATCGTCAGACCCTGCTCAAGCGAAACGGAAGGTTCCCAGCCCAAAGTCTGTCGTAAGCGGCTATTGTCGCTGTTGCGGCCACGCACTCCCTGTGGCTTACTTAAATCGTGATGCTTTGTAAGATGCTTGCTGGCGATCTTAGTAACAAGGTCCACCAGTTCATTGATCGAGATCAGTCGATCTGTACCCAAATTCAAAGGATCGGGATAGTCTGATGCCATCAGCCGTAGCAGTCCTTCGACGCAATCGTCAACATACATGAACGACCGCGTCTGCTCCCCGTCCCCCCAAATGTCAATGCTTCCACCGTTATGTGCCAAGGCCACTTTGCGCGAGATCGCGGCCGGTGCTTTCTCCTTACCCCCCTCGTAGGTTCCCAGCGGTCCGTAGACGTTATGGAATCGAACGATGCGAGTTTCGAACCGGTGGTCCTGCCAATAATAGCGACACAGCTCTTCAGTAAAAAGCTTCTCCCACCCATACCCTGCTTCAGGATCTGCGGGGTAGGCGTCCTCTTCACGAAGCGGCGTGACCTCAGTCTCGCGTTGCTTGCCCTGCGCATATACGCATGCAGACGACGAGAATAGAAACCGCGAGACTCCATTTAGACGGCTGGCTTCGAGCATTTGGGCATTAATCAAAATGTTGTTGCGTGCAATATCGGCGTGTGAGGCAGTGATATAACCAATGCCGCCCATGTCTGCTGCTAGGTTGTAGACCTGTTCGATGCCTCCGCGAGTCGCCAAAAGACAGTTGTCATACTTTCGAAGGTCGAGTAACTCGAATTCGTCCGCAGCCGTGCGTTCATATTCCGGCTCCTTAATGTCTGCGCCTCGAACCCAAAATCCATCCGCCTTAAGCCGCGTTATCAGGTGGTGCCCGATAAACCCTCCCGCACCAGTAACAAGAATGTGTTTTTTATCTCCCACAGTAATTGATCTCCTTAGTTTGAGTACAAGTCGAGTTATTGCAAACTGTTAATATATCGAGACGAAAACACATAATAAGCCGCCAATTAAACTAAAAGTTGTTCTTGAATGACGTTTAAGACGGTTTGAACCCGACCGGTCCAAGTGCCTACTTCCAATAGTCGACCATAATTCCGCTCCACGAGGTCTCGGATTGACCCTGCATTGTTCAGAAGAGATTCGATCTGCTCAAATTCGTTTCCTGCCTGCACCTCTATGACTGGATTGTACCCAAACAAGTCTACGAGTTCTTGAGGAGCGTGCCCCACAATGAGACATTTTGAGGCCATAGATTCAAAGTATCGGTGCGTTACAGTCTCGACCGTCCCTGACCGCTCGGGGTGGGTTTGCGAACACGGAAAACAAATCGATAACTTACTGCGTGACAGGCCGTCAATCAAACCAGCTCGGTCCGGGAAAATGATCTTCCCCTTGATCTTTTCAAAAAGATGCACTCTATTCGCTTCGGCAAGAGGTCCAACGATTCGGCTGTGGAAGAAGTCATTCTTTCTGCCTAATTCTAGTACGTCAATATCTCTTTCCGTCCAGGATTTTGAGGGACAGTACTCGGATGGGTCGGTAGCTTCCGGGAGCCATACTGACTTCATTTTCGGAAGCGTTTCGGCAAAGTACTGGGCAGATTGTCTTGCTGAGAAAAAGGCAATCCGGACTCGGTGCCGTTTAAACAAAGACGTCCAGCGTTCATAGAGACTGGGCCAACAGTCAAAACAGTAAGGGATCATCTCGGTCCAATACGAAAAAGGCAACGTCTTGCTCTCGGAAAAACCCATGAAACTCACAAATGCCGGGCCTTCAGAAGAACGACGCAGATTTCGCATTAGACGCAGCTTGGATACAACTTTAGCGACAAAAATTTCTGCGTCACTCTGATGGTTCGACAAGGCGCGAACACCGGCGTATTCCATGGCACGGTCAATCGACAGAAGAGGATGACACGCAACTGTTGGACAATACGTCGTCTTCAGAAATCGGAGATTTAGGTTCGTGCGGCGACCATGCTCGATTGTCGAGCGCTCGTTCTCGTCCACAGATAGGGCTTGACTAACATTAGTCGCTGCCATCGGATGTGTCTTACAGTTCTGCCTCGACCGGTAGCTCGTTAGGCAGGCGGTCACCGGTACCGGCCCGTAGCGCGCCCCGATAAATGTTCGACAGAATTTCGTAGTTTCGTTGAGCAGTATACTTGGCTAGATATTCCGAGTGAGCATTTTGCCCCATTGTGCGTATCTGGTCCGGATGCTCCCATGCCCACGCGACCTTTCTCGACAGATCAGCTGCGTCCCCTGGAGTAAAATGCAAACCGGTACGCCCGTCGTCCACGATTTCCTGCATGACGCCTAAACGCGAAGCGATGACGGGGAGGCCGCAGGCATAGGCTTCAATAATCGACATCCCGAACGTCTCGTACCATTGACTGGGAAAAATCAAAATTCTGGCCCCCATCATTTGCCTGCAAACTTCGTCTTGTTCGAGCGGTCCAAAGAAATTAACGGACGAAACTCCAAGCCTTGCGACATCCATTTCCAGCTGTTTTCTGAGCACTCCATCGCCTACAATGTGCAGCGGTACATTCCTATGATCTTTCCAGGCCTGAACCAAAGTGGATAGTCCCTTCTCTGGTGACAATCGGCCGACAAACAGAGCATATCCATGCTCATGTCGTCCCGGACCGGGATCACGTTCAACGAAGTTTGGCTTCACAAGAATCTTCTCTGCTGGAATCCCCGACTGGATAAATTTTCCTCGGGTAAACTCGGAGGGAGTTATGTACCTGTTGATCAGCCGTGTGTAGGTTCGCAGGCGACGGTGAATCGCTAACATCGTTGCTATCGCACCGGTAGCAACCCTCGATTGCCTGTAGCAGGCGTAGCGAATCGAGTACATCAGACTTTTCTCTAAACAGTCTTCGCACGGAGCAGAATTACGCATAAAAGTGGCTGCGGGACAAAGCAATCTATAGTTATGAAGAGTTTGTATCACAGGAATCCCTGCCGCGTTGCAAGCGTAATAGGCAGAGGCTGAGATCAGCGGAAATGTGTTGTGAAAATGCGCCACGTCCGGTCTTTCTCGGGCTAACACCGAACCGAGTTCGCGCCGGGTGTCAACCGCCCACGTAGTGCGAAAGGCAAGACCTATTTTGTTGTAGACTTCTGACTCGCGAATTTCTGCATTGTCTCGCGTATATTCGACCACCTCGTGTCCGTTATCAATAAGCAACTGTCGTTCGCGGCGATAGACCTCGTCCTCTCCCCCCTGGGACTGATAGCGATTGTGGACTAGTAGGATTTTCACAGTTGCGAAGGAACCGGGCGAAATTGTTCAAAGTAATAACCGCGTAGAAATTTTTCGGAATAACGCCGGCCGGCCGCAAGCAGGCGGACTCCTTTGCGAACTGCCACGAGCGGGATTCCGGTCGGCATCCTTCTAAGGAGTGGAGAATAGATTCGAGCGATCTCGTCGTGCTCGGCGAGTTGTTTGCTGCTCTGACCGCCGGACTTACTCTGAGAGTGCCAGCGAAAATCGGCCAACAGATGCGGTATATGTTGGAAGCGGTAACCCGCGTTGGCGAGGCGGAGAAAAAACTCGTAGTCCATGGCGTACTGATAGCGGGTGTCGATCCAATTTTTCTCGTCAAAAATTCGGCGGCGAAAGAACGTCGCGGTGGTTGGGATGTAGAGTACGCGATGATAACCCAGTACAAATCGGCTGAATTCGATTTCGCGGCGAATCCGCAGAATGTGGCCATCTTCGTCCATATCTCTGTAGTCTCCGTACACGATGTCAGCACCCGGCCGCTCTTCGAGTGCTTTGACAACCTGCTCAAAGCAGAGGGGACGATAACGATCGTCTGAATTGAGCCAGCCAATAACGTCTCCGGTTGCAACGCGGAAACCTTTGTTCAGCGCGTCACTTTGGCCTTGGTCCGGTTCCGAGACCCAGCGGAGATGTTCCCAGCCGGGCCTTTGCGAATACTCCTGCAAGATGGAAACGGTCTTATCGGTCGACGCGCCATCGACAACGATGTGCTCCAATGACGGGTAATTCTGATTCTTGACGCTAAGCAGCGCCTCTTCAATAAACGACGCCTGGTTATACGACGGCGTGACGATTGAGAGTTTCGGGACGGTCATAAACATCTTCTCGATGCGACAAAACTCAAATCAGCGGAGCTTATGCGCTAGCGATTATAAACGAATGCTCACTGCTTCAGATTCCGTGCGGTAGCGGCGACGGTCCTGTACTCATCGTGAGCTTTGATCGCGAAACTACTTTTTCATTCACTTTTTGTTGCCATAACAGTGGCACAGACGCCACCAGTATCCACAAGGTAAATCCCGCTGGATCAGACTCAAGTTCAGCGCCGATGAAAATGAATGACGTGATCACCACAAGGAGTCCCACTGCGGCAAACGACGTCGCCGAGACCGGTTGGCGCAGAAGTCGAAACGTGGAGAAAAAAAGCAGACCCCAGACTGCCATAAATATCGTGAAGCTAACTACACCACCTCCGGACAGAACCTCAACAAATACCGAGTGCGCAGTTCCAAGTCCTACGTTGTACTCTGGACCATAGACGCGAGATGCCGAAAAGTAGCCGAGCCCGAACCATGGAGACTTGGCCCACATTTTATCAATGAGGTAACTCCATAGACCAACGCGATCGCTCAGCGACCATATCGACTCTGCGGCGCGGTACTCTTCAAGTTGTGCCAGAGCACCTCCCACGACGGCCAAAGGCAATATCAGCAGCGCCCATCGAGCAACGCGCTTTAACAATTTGATCTCAGGTGCTTTCCACAGTGCGAGCAGCAGAAAAACGGCAAAGGCTATGTACGAAGTCCTCATCAATGAAAACAGCAGGACTGAACCAAACAGTGCGATGCCTGCCGTCACAGTAAGCCACGAGCGTCTGCGATCGCTGGATAGCAGCAGCACCAACCCTAATGTACCTACGACTCCTGTCTGGGCGATGAGGTCGCCTCTAAACCGAAGAGAGCCGAACTCGCTCTCTACGAAGACCATGTCCGGAGCAACAAACGCGGCAATCACATCGGCTACGCAGAGTACCGCGCTTCCGAACAAAATAGCGTCCAAGCTTGCTCTTACTCCGAACCGACGACTATAGACAGAAGCAAACAGGATGCTTGCGAGCAATTGATACACCTTGAATGCGGTCAGTGCCGGACCCTCAGAAAAGAAAATGGAGACCGATAAACAGCCGACAAGGAGCAGAGATAGTTTCTCCAACGACGAAAACCGAAGTTCCAGCCGCGGCTTCGATAGCCATACTTTGCTCACGATCCAAAGCCCCGCCAGTGTCCACACAACGGCGTGAAGAATCACCACCCAATCGATCAGGCTATCCAACGAATCGTTAGGATCTCGAAGCCTGAATTTCGGTGGCCCCGAGAATAACAAGAAGAAAAGCAACTTGTCCAAAATGGATGGCGGGTAGACGCTCTCCGTGACGGTGATGTCGCCATTGTCAAACTTGGGTGATGGCATCTAGTGATGAATCGCGGCCGTATTCTGTCTGCAGGCGCCATCCAAACTCCCTTGGAAAAAGACCGCGTCCAATTGCAGCAGCCGGCCGGTATCAAGGTCGACAAAACCCGGGAACAAACACCACATCTCGAACCCACGCTCCTCCAAATCGTCTAGCATCTGATGAAAGAGGTGCTCACCATCGTAAAGTGGAACGAGAGACATTTCGAGCTGAATTCCCGTGACGCGGTTCAAAAATCGCTCCGCGCCTTGCAGCACTCTATGTTCACTCCCCTGAACGTCGAGCTTTAGAAAAGTACGTTCGGTGTTCCCTGCGAACTCTGTACTGACGCTATCCAATGTGCGCAGATCCACGGTTTCAGAACCGACGTAGCGTGAGTTCGGATCTGCGCTCACATGCGATGGCAACATGGGCAAAACCGAACTGGAGGCGCTGTTGCCAGCAATATTGAGAGTGATTTTGCCATCGTGGTCGCCGAGAGCCATTCGCGGAGCAACAATCCAGTTTGCATCGCGCCGGGCGAGTTTGCTTAAACTCCCGTGGGCCGCGGTGGAAGGTTCGAAGGAGACAATCCGGCCAGCAAATCCCGCATCCCGCAAATTCTCAGCAAACTGTCCAGCGTTGGCGCCTACATCAAACACCACGTCGATTTCATGCACGGAAAGTTGCCGCACTAATTGTGAAAAAACCGAACTGCAGGGACCTACTTTCCGTACGTCCCAACCGACCCGGTGCATACATTTGCGCACGAAGCGTCTAATTGACATTGTTTCGGATTCCGGCGTCAATGCGAACGCAGATGCTTACGGCTGGAGTCGAGGAATAAGACATTGTAAAGCTGGTTATGATGATGTTCCGAAAATGGAACCAACTCACCTTTTACGAGTACGAACGGATCGTATCCATACGTATGCATGACAACCGCGATTTCGCTTATCGTCGAGCCGAAGAGACGGAGCATAGAATCGAGCAGCTCGAGCATAATCAGTCGGGGCCTTCGTTCCGGATCGCTCAAAAGTCCCACCGCTCCGCGAAGAACCATCGGCTCCGCTCCTTCCACGTCAACTTTGAGAATGTCGATACGCGGCAAGTTACGTTCTAAGCAGTACGAATCGAGCTTGAGCATGCGAATCTTTGAGGTTCCCACGATTGCTTTACGACCGGTATCGACGAGAGAAGAATAAGCGCCATCCTGTGCTATGCAAAAATCCGCCTCTCCGTTTGTGTCGCCGACGGCGCAATTATTAACAACTACATTCGAGAGGTGATTAGCAAGGACGTTGAGCGCGAGCACGTGGTAGTTCAACGGCACTGGCTCAAACGAATGGACCTCGCCTCGACTCGCTCTTTTGGCAAAACCAAGGGTGTAAAAGCCAACATTGGCGCCGATATCGACGCATATATCGGATTCACGTATGTTGTCGAAGAGAAACGGCGAATCGTGAACTTCGAACTCGCGGTAAAAGTACATGCACCTGCCGACTTCCTCGTCGGCCCTGACTAGCGCCATCATGCCATCAATGCGCGATTGCCGAAACACACAATGCCCGTTGCGCAACCGTGCAAACAGCCGGATCTCTTCCAAGAGGCCGTCAGCTTCTTGCCGAATCACTAACGGGGCGTGTCGCAGGCGTCTTCGAATGATCGTACCCATCATTCCCATAACGGGATGGACTCCTTACGCGGTAAGGGAGGTCGGGTAAATTTGAGTTTGATCTTCAAAAAATTGAGGGCGACAGCAGGGCCGTAGAACAACCGCCCCACAGCGGCCCCAACCAATCCTAGAGGAGGGATCAGCAGAACCACAGCGGCCAATGACAAAACTCCTCCGAGTATATTGACGATGGACACAAAACGAACGCTGCCAACTGCGAGCAGGGTGTAATGCGGGACAATATTGATAGCAAGGATCATATACGCTACCGCCAGCACCGCAAGCACGACATGAGCCTGCGTCGCAAACTCCCTTCCCATCCACAAAGTCAGCAACGGTTTGCCGAACAGCACGAGGGGCGTGGCTAGCGCTAGAGAGAAACCAACGCTGCTGAGCAGGGCAAGCCGAAAAACGCGACGCGGACCGTGAACTTCTCCTGCCTCATGGCGAGAGCTGATATGCGGAAAAACAAAGTTGAAAGCGGCAGATGCCAAGCCGTGAATCGGCTGCGTCGCTTGTATGCAGAGCACATAGATAGCGACCGGCGCGGTACCGAGCATCGCCCCAACCAGGAAACGGTCTGCATAACTGAAGGCGACTACGGCCAACGCCTGCAGCCAACTGAAGCAACCGAACCCGAAAACCTCGGCAAGGGGTTGGCTAGCTAAGCTCGGAAGCGGTTTCAAACGTCCGACCACGCGTCGCGCCGCAACCGCCTGTAGAACCACCACCAGCGCCGACCAGAACAGAGTTGCAACCATAATCGCGACCACTCCCCGTCCGATTGCCGCCAGCACCACCGCCGACACAACCACGATGGATCGCAGAAACACGTTTAATCTAACCGGAGGTCCATAGCGCTCGAAAGCGCGCAAGCTGCCGACAAAAACGCTTTCGACCGACCGAACGACGAGGATAATTGCGCTAATCCGGATCGCCTGAATACTTGCGACGCGGAACGCGGGCGCGATTTTGAAAATGTAATCGACGCTGTAGGGGGCCGCGACCCAAACGAGCGATCCGAACGTCCCCCCCAGGAGCATATTGATGGTCAGGGTGGCCCGGATTGTTCGCTCGACTCCATCGTGGTTCTTCTGCCCACGGTAGGCGGAGACGTACTTGACCGTCGCGTCACCAAACCCCGTGCTAAGTATTCCCACGCTTCCCAGGATCGCGCTCACTAACATCCAAATGCCGTATTGATCGAGACCTAATCGATGAACGAGGAATGGTGCCGCTGCGAGCATCGACAGAGGCTGCGCAACGTACTCCGCCATACCGTAAAGCGCGTTCTTGGCACTATGGCGGAAATTCCGTGAGACGCGAAGCGTGTGGAAACCTTTTTCTGTGGACTGCCAGAATTTGTTCACCCAGGGAAGTCCCAGAGTCGCCATCACTCTGTTCCGTGATCGGACGGTATCGAGGAGTTGAAGCGATCACGAAATCTGTGATTAGCAATCCGATTTCTAAGCCGACTCCAACCTTCGCCGGCCCGTTCCGCCAGTCGCCGGCGAGGATGATCAGGCTCTAAGGTCTGAACCTTTCTTGATTCGAGAATCCACACCACGCCTCCAGCTAGCGAAAGGACCGTTAGCACGATGATGATCAGCAGTCTGGGTGGCCAGGACTTCTTTTCCGGCAGGTTGGGTGCATCGATTACGTTTACGGAGGGGATCTCCTTGGCCTCCTGAATGCGAGCGAGTTCATACTGCTGATTTAGAAGTTCATAGACCGTTTCCTGGATTTTCGTGCGCCGATAAAGGTCGGCCCACTCAACACCCAGTAATGGCAGCTTGCGGACGGGTGGGTACAACTGGTCCGGCTGTTCGCCACCCAGAGCCAGAGAGGCGTCCGTGCCTTGCAGGTTCTGCGCCTGACGCTTGAGTTCATCAACTCTAGCCTGCAGCGCCCGCACGCGAACGTTATTGCTGGTGTAAATCTGCCCCAGACTCTGCAATTCAGACTCCGCGGCGATTAATTGGCCCTGAAGCACTGCGCCTGATTCCACCATCGCTTTAGTTTGATCCTTGATGTCCAAAGCGGAGTTCTTGCTGGCAAAGGCGCCAAATTGTTTCTCGGCGTCCTCCAGGTCATTCTTGACAGAGACGAGGCGCTGCTCGATGAAAATTCGCTCGCGTCGTGCCGAAGAGGTGCTGACTTGAGCCGTTATACGGTTCAACTCGTCAAGATACGCTTGCGCGATGTCTTTTGCCCGCTGCGGACTCCCGTCCTCCACCGTTAGCGTGATCACCCCGCTCTTGCGTTCCTCATTCACGTCGGTCCGGCTGTTCAGCTTTTTCCGTGCTCCCTGCTTATAGCGCGCTCGGTAAACCTTTTGGAGATTAAGCCGGTCCACCACGCGATCCTGTACAGTTCGGCTGCGATAGAGATCGACAAACAGTGCCCCCGTACTTTTTGCACCCAGCAGCGTCCCCGCCAACTGGGCCAGGTCTGGAGACGCCTTGGCCGCCAACGAGGCCAGCATAGCCCCGCTGCTATTGAGGGAATCCGGCGGCATAATACTTACCGAAGATTCATACTGATTTGGAATGAGGAAGGCGACGACCGTGCTGATCGCAAGCGCCCATGCCGCCACGAGCAAAAGCTGCTTGCGATGTTCCCACAGCAAATCCAGAACCTCTAGAAAGTCCGGAGCGGGTTGACTCAGCGGCGAGTCGGCGCCCACCGAAGGGGAAGGGAACTCAATTTCGGTGAGGGAGTCACGTTCGTCAACATTCATGTTCTGTCTCAGGCTTCCCACAATTGTGCGCTCTCGTGTCGGTTAGCTCAGTTTCATGATCATTCAGGGGACAAGGCACGCCAGGTCCAAAACAGGGGCTCTTCTACTGTGGCACCCTCGTCGTGTTCAGTTTTCGCCAAGGAGGATTGGCTCTGGCCCTTCGCGTATCCGAGTGCTTGCATCAATGTTCCAGCATGATGTTCAATTAGATCCGACTGTTCCTTGGTAAGCCTCTTGTTCCAATTTCCCACCGAGCCCTGACGCACAAGGCGCCCCGACTCCACTAGGCCCGGCTTTCCAGAGAATCCTACTTTGGCGATTCGATGATCTTCTCTTTGCCGCATCTTCGACAGGCTGTTATTCAGAACTGCGTTTCGGATGGTGCCGGAATCGACTTGAAGCTCCAGAAAGCCACCGACGCGAGCCAAGGTGCTCTCGGGATTGGAACGCAGGTCTTCATACCGGATAGCCAGCAGAGCACCTCTTTCAAATAAAGGCGAGTTCAGCCAACTCTGTGCGTGACTTCGCCAACTTCCAAAGGGGCTTGTCTTGCCGCGAACATACCGATCAAGGAAGTGATCGAGTCCACGGTCTACGTAGCTCGGATGAGCGCGCTCGTATTCGTAATTTGACACGGCGACATCTCGGGGATCTCGTACTAGATATATCGACCTCTGATATTGCTCACGGTACAACTCATGCGTCTTGAAGATCCGCCCCCCGTTCGGCAGCGAGGCAGGAACGTGAGGGCTCTGAAACCCGATATAGGGAATGACCACCTCAGGCGTACTGAAATCAGCGGTTTTCCCTGAAATAAGCTCCCATAACAAGAACCTCATCCACGTATTGCCCGACCGGGGATACGAGGACAGAAATACGTCGTTCGCCTTTACAACCCGGTGCCGATACCACACCACGGGTCCGCGCAAGTTTGTAAGCCGTAACCGTCGTCGGAGACTTTCTCCCATGTGTTCTTGACCCCAGTAACATAGAGTTTACAGCGTGCACTGCTAAACTCCTCGCATCGCAAAGATCATAGTGTGCAGAAGAATCGCTACGTCCATGAAAAAATTGCGATTCTTTATGTAGTAAAGATCGTACTCGATGTTTTCGTGAATAAGGTAATTGCGGTCCCCGCTGAGCTGCCACAGTCCCGTAATTCCCGGTGTTACCTGCAGCCGCTGGGAATGATGTTCACTGTAGGTTTCGACGATAAATGGCATCTCGGGACGAGGCCCAACCAGCGACATATCGCCCAGGAAAACATTCAGCAATTGGGGAAGTTCATCCAGGCTGGTGCGCCGCAGGAAACGGCCCAGCCGCGTAATCCTCAGATCGTCTGACCCTTTCGGAGAATAAGCGTACGAGGGAGCGTCCGTGTACATGGTACGGAACTTAAACATGCGGAATCTTCGCCCGCGCAGGCCGATCCGTTCCTGCCGAAACAGCGCTGGGCCATTGGAGTCGAGTTTGATCAGGATAGCAAGCAGCGCGAATAACGGCAAACCAATAATCAGTAGCATCACCGCGCCGATGAAATCGAAAATTCGCTTGGCCCACTCGTAGGTGAAGCGTCTTGGGTCGCGGCTGAACGAAGCTAGCAGAACGCCGTCAATATCCTGAAAGTCGACCAAGGGATCGGAGTGGACAAAGTGGCTGGGAACGAAGGATACACGCGCGCTTGCCGCCATTGCTTCCCCGACTGCGTGGTGGAACTTCTCGTGTTGCAGTGAAGGGATAGCGATTACGACCAGGTCAGCGGCGCACTCTGATACCAGGTTCCGGGTCAGCGGACCACGCATCACCGACGCTGACCGGCGATTTTCATACCCCAATTCGAAGATGGCGCAGCCGACCTTGGCAATGTCGTCATCCACAAACGCCACTGGCTCCAACCCAAGTTTCGGAGAACGGCGCAGGACCGAGTACACGCGGCGCCCGGTAGACCCCGAGCCGTAGATCAGCACCCGCTCAATACCAAAGCCTCTTGCATGAAGATGCTGCACCAACATGTACACGACATGTTTTTGAAGAAAGAGAAACAGCGGTACCAGGCCTAGGGCAATTACCAGCAGCCAACGTGAAAACAGGAAGCTGGTGAAAAAACTTACGCCAAGAATGAAACCCAGAGCCTGCATGGACACCCGAAGTAGATGCTCCGTTTCACGCACTCGCAACAGGCTGGTTCCGCGAGAGTACGCGCCGACGCGGTCGAGCATCATGACTATTACCGCCGCGAATGTAGCGGATACGCCAAGAACCACGGAACGCGAATAATGAATCTGCTTGCCCAAGCCGAGCAGATAGTATGCGCCGTAGCTCGCCATCACTGCGCCAATCACAGTTACAAAGTCGGCGAACACTTCCAGTTTTGTCAGGTGACTTCGGAATCGCCCGGCGGGAGTCGGCTTCCCTACCGGGGTAACCAGAGTCAGCCCTAGGGTGGGAATGGATTGAGCTTTTGGCGAAGTTGTTAAATCGATAGAAGGGTGCATGTATAGGTAAGCGTTATCCGCCGCCAGTGCGGAGGATTGTAATGCATAAGTCCGGCGTTGCCGAGTTAATCTGAGTCAGAGTGCCGGAAGAGTCTATGGCGCGCGAAAAATAATATCGAAGGCTGCAGATCCATCTGGGCTCCGTACATCCCCTTGCCCGGCCGCAGCGGTGCGCTCAACAGCATCGCCAGTCCAAGAGAGGACCTTCACAATCGGCTTCGGTACTGGGGTGTGCCACCACCCCGCGATCGACCACGCTACGGCTGAATGTTCGGACCGCGCGCCCGCATAATGAATGTAGCGCCCCGGATCGTATCAGTGACTCGCATAGTACGCCGAAACGGCGATCGCCGTTCCTACGGAGGATGCGATCTGAGCGATCATTAGCGTGGATTTCAATTTCGTACTGAAAGAGTAGATCTGCTCGGGCACAACCACCATGTCGCCCGGGCGCAATTCCGCACTTTCGACCCCACCGCCGAACATGCTGCGAGACCCACCCACAATCGAGCCATCCGCGCGAATTACGAATATGCCTTTTTTATCTGCCATCGCCGTCGGGCCGCCTGCCTGCGCCAGGTACCAACCGGCCTCCTTGCCAGGCCTATATGTGATTCCGGTGGGGTTGTAAACCGAGCCATCCACCAAAACCATGCTGGGCCGCTTGGGAATGTAGATGGTGTCTCCCGCCCGCAGCTGTATATCCGCAGGCGTGTTGGCCCAGCGTTTGACGTCCGATGTGATATGTATCACCAGGCGGCCAGCCGGTGGGGTGCTCTCGAGTTTCTCGATGGTCGTCTTATATTGAAGAACCGTGGCCTTCGCCTGAGCCTGGTCATCCTGATCCATCTCGGGAACAAACTTTACGGTCTTGGCTTCGGCTTGAATACGCTGAATTAAATCGGCCCGGTTTTTCTCCTCAATGTCCCTCAATTCCACCCGCTCAAAAATTGCTCCGTAGGGGTATGCGGTGGGGAGCATGCCTCCGGCACGAGCGATGACGGAACTCAGGCGCTCTCCGGGCTCAATTCCGTAGCCACCGGGGTGTGCGACCTCTCCTTTCACTTGGATCACGGCTCCCAAATCCTGCCATCCCGAAATCTGGCCGATGGTCAGGACATCCCCGTCTCGCAACCGGACGTCAGTGTCTGCCTCGCCAAGTATCGCTTTCCCAATGGGCACGGTAACGTTGTCGCTCACCACTTTGGTACCCTGCTCGACATCGTAGCGAGTCAAATCAGCCTCGTCCGTGTATGCGCCACGTTTGAACCCGCCCGCCAACCGAACCAGGTCCGCCGCCGTCATGTCTTCGCCCAGAGGATACTTGCCGGGGCGAGCAACTTGCCCTTCAATCGATACCATCGGGGGATCGAGCTTATTCAGGTCGCGATGAATAAAGACGCGGTCTTTCGACTCAATGACAATGTTGTCCTGCGCGTCGCCATCGAGCGCCTTGGCCAGGTTCACACTGATCACCTGCAGCTTGCCATCGCTCGTCTTACGGTAGATCTGAGCGTCATCAAGGAGCGCATCGCGAGTTACGCCGCCGGCCAGATAGATCGCGTCTCGCAGACGTGGCGTTCCGTTTGTCAAATGGTCGCCCGGATCCCGAACTTCTCCCGTGATTGTAATAACCGGCTGATCTTCGAAATCGTACTTGCTGAAGACACGAATCGTGTCAAACGGTTTGAGGGCGATGTCTTGATCCTTACCCGCAAGAGCGTCCCCGAGGTTGAAGGCCAGCACAACGGGAGTGTCATCGGGTGGGGCCAGCCGGATGATTTCGGCGTGAGCTGTGGATGGTTCGGGCAACAGGTCCTGATAAGACGTGATCAGGTCGGTCACCTTCATGCCATCCCTATAAGCGAACTTACCCGGGCGGGAGACGTAGCCGTCCAGGTAAACTGTCTTGTCCGCATACGGCAGGATTGGGGTAATCTTGATCTTGTCTCCATCCTGAATCTTGAAATCCTCAAGCGCTTGAGTGACCTGCGCTTGGTTATTGGTTTCGGGAATATCCAGTCGCAGCATGGTACGGCTCTCGTGGTTCTCCAATCGTTCCACATCCACGTGACGCAAAGTGCCGGAAGGCAGCACACCGCCGGCGAGTTGCAACACCTCCGCTAGATCCTTCTCACCATTCAGCTCATAAATGGCGGGTCGCCGCACCATGCCTTCGATGGTCACGGTGCCGCTCAAAGGCGGTACCTCAATCGTGTCGCCGGCTTCCATTCTTTGCATGTTTCCAGTGATGCCGTGCAGCAAAAGGTCGTAGACATCGACCTGCTGAAGGAGTTGCTTACCGCGGTAGTGTTCGAGCATCCTCAACGAACCGCCCGATGTAGGTCCGCCCGCCATGTAAAGCGCATTCAAAGGCGTAGATAACGAACTCACGTCATATGCACCCGGTCGCTCCACGTCCCCCACCACATAGACGCGAACCGTGCGAATCCGCGAAAGAGAAACATCGGCCTCCACATCGCGAAACTCGCTGCGCAATACGCTGCGCACCAAATGTTGTACGTCGCCCAAGTTCCGTCCCGTCACTTCGACGGCTCCGACCTCGGGCAAAGCAATGCGTCCTTCGCGATCTACCACGCGCTGCAGCCGCTGCGCAATTCCACCCGAAAGATTGATGGTCAAGCCATCTCCTGGACCAACCACGTAGTCAGGTCCCGCGGGCAAGTCCATTGGAAGCTCGTCGAGGTTCCCAGTTCCATCACGAAAGACGTCTATGCCGAAACGCTCCAACTTTGGCGATCGTCTCGAATATTGCGCGTAGAGGTCGTAGAGCGAAGGGACATCTGCATAAGGGTTTGCGCGATGACGGAGTGGGGGTTGCTGAGGCAACTTTGGAAAGTTGTAGTACGGGTACGCGAACGGCGGCCGCAACTGGTTTTCAAAACGCGATTGTTGCGATCCCAACTCATTTGCACTGCTCTGACGCCCCAGGGAACCGAAAAGCGAACCCCCCGAAGATCCCAGGGAGGGCGGTAGAGTCAACCCGGATATGCCTGCCCCGGACATGCCCGATGCGGACATGCCAGATGCAGACATGCCCGATCCTGCTCCAAGCAACCCATTCTGTGACATCCCCGAAGAGCTCGACTGGCTGGCGTTCAGAAGGCCGGGAAGCTCCGTCGACTGAATGGCTGCCATCTCACTTTCATCATTATCCAAACCGTATAAATCCTCGGGCTGCATTTGTGTCATTTGCAGCTGAGGGCTGGATCCGGAAGAAGGAGCTTGACGGTAGGGAGGGTATTGCATCGGAGGATACTGCTGCAACGGATATTGCGGTTGTTGGTTTTGCTGTTGCGGAAACTGCGATGCGGGAGTCGACTGCGGGGAAGCTGGGTTCGTTGGCTGCTCGTACAGAGTTCGCGCCGTGCCGCCGGGAAGATACTGGGTGAGATAGCAATCTAAATCGTTTGCGTGCTTTGCCCAATAGATCTGTTCTTGTGAGCGCAGGGTGCTCGTGTCTGTTGTGTCGGGTGCTTTAATATCCTTGTCCGTAAACATCGGTTCACGGCAGGGCAGGTTTCTTGCCAATTCCTCGCGCGTCGGCTTAGCCCTGACGTAGGAACGGTCCTCAATCTCCCGCGTCGCGATCACCCGAACGTTTGCATCCTCTCGGATCAAACGGTAGAGAGCGTCATCTGTGAGATCGTTAGGATCGAGAATTCTGCCCTGCTCAAACGCCCTACGCACCAGGGCTTTCTTAACCTGCAACAACAGTCCCGGTTCGTCTTGGAGGATGGCGGTGATCTTGTCAGCCGACAGTGACACCATCTGCTCTGCTTCACGCTCCGCGCGAGAGTTGGCCTGATCGATCGTAGTGCTCGGCGTATAGGAGAGACGCTGTTGCTGCTGCTGGCTCCAGCCCAGCGTCGAACACGCCAGCGCTAGTAAGCAGAGAATTGCACTTGCAATCTGTGTACGGGGGAATTTGTGCATAAAACCTCTACAGTCTGGCCTAAAGCAGCCGAGAATCCTCGATCATTGGAGTATTGGCAAGCAAGCCAACCTGGAACTCGATGCAACAACTTTGCTGAAGCGAGACGATCATGGTATCAGCGCCCGTCACATCGACATTTCGATGGAACGGCGAATCCTAATCTGGACCGTTCTTTCGCCAAAAACCCTTAGGCCAGAATGACAACTGCACCGACGAGGTGACATCTGACTGCCTGCCCATTGCAATCACTGGAAAATTCCAAGCCTCGTATTGCACCACAGCAGAGAGGCTGCAGCTCGAGCGCACCCAGAAATCCGCGCGAACACTTGCGTCAGCCTGGGTGCCACCATTGGGGATGAACTCATGGCTGACTTTCAAATGCCTGAATTCGAATTGCAGTTTGTTACGCGGTGTGAACCAATAGGTGGTCCAAGCCTGTACTCCTTGGCCCTCGCGTCCGACCCAGTTGCCCATCAAATGGCCCGCATTCTGGAAGCCGGTGATCCACGTCTGATCATAGTAAAAGAAACCGTGTCCGACGATTCCGCCAATCGGCGGATCGGTCTCGACTCCCTCAGCGCGAAAATCCATTTTTTTTATCTTTGGCAGCCGCGGCAGATAGATTCCTCCGAGCCAGGCCGCTACATCCGGACCCACAATCGGGCTGAAAGTGTCGTGCTGGGTAAAGCCATCGGCGTAGAAAGTCAATCCGCCAAGGCGCGGAAACCTGTAGCTGAAATCCAAACCCGACCGGCGCGCTCCCGGCTTGTTGGGGGCAGCCGGGGCTGTGATGCTGGTCGAAAACATGCTTCTGAGAAATGTGTGCAAGGTCAGCGGGTAACCAGGTCCACCGTAGTCGGTCGTGCGCGAAAAGCCGAACTCGAAGTTGGACGTTGGCTTGAAGCTGAATCTTTCCCCGTGGACGATAGGCTGCGGGTGCAGGGACTGGCCGTACTGGCCTAGAAGACCCGCGGGGGTGTACATGAACTCGTATCCCGAATACTGCCCGATGAAAAACTCCTGCCGCGTCGGTCCAAGCAATCCCAGGATGCCGGGAAGCTTGGTGGGTCGCACCTGGTTGATTCTGAACATTGTCAACGGTTCGGCACCGTCGCTGAACATCATTCCGCCTCCCTCGCTCGGTCCCCACCAAAGGCTTTGTTTTCCGTACGAGAGTTGCCAGTCGGAGATGTTCATAGCGACGTACGTATCTAGCAACCGTCCACGGTCCGCGGTGGGTGTTGGCGTATCGGGCGGCACCGGATAGCCACCAGGCGGCACCGGAGCATCGGAGAGGCCAAAATCGGCTTGCGATATAGCTTCGCGTGCAGTCAGCGGGAGAGCTGGTGTCGAAGGAGAATGCTGAAATTCGCCGCGGACATAAACAGCAAATGGACCATCTGCGGTCCATCCCGACAACCCCGAAACATTGTTAAAGCCCTGCTCCTCCGGCCGGCCAAAATCATTCGTGATCGTCTGTCCAAAGTGATAGCCGTCGGTAAGCGGTTTGCCCACGATCTCTGTACTTCGCGTGTAAGACGACTCCACGCCGATCTCGCCGTTGTCTCCGCCCCCGAGCAAATCCACCTCGTGGCTGAACTCTCCGAACAGTTCGTGGTAAAGCTGCGCTCCTTGACCCTCTCCACCTTCGTCCTCGCCAATACGATCCCCAGCCTCGGCTACCAGCCGCGCACATTCCATGCGCGTCCACGGACGCATTCCTACAATGTCGCTGTTGACATATCCCAAAGCGGCCAGCCGTTCCAGCGCCGGATACACCCAGCTGTCGAGCGGAACGTAAGGTGATCCCATGAACTTTGACTGCCAATGCGACGGACTCTCCGGCCGGATCGCCGGCGTCTCCCAAGCTGATCCCCGAAGATCGAGATCGTGGTGTTGCCGATAAACATACTCACTGATCAGATATCCAAGAGCGGCGCCAACCAAAGCATCGGAGGGAAAATGCTCTTTCGCGGTGATCCGCGAAGCGGTCACCAGTGTCGCCAGCCCGTAGGTGAACAACTTCGTGAGCCGGCCCGGGTACTCGTGCGCCACTATTCCTGCGATCGACCATGCGATCGCTGAGTGGTCGGACGGAAACGATGTGCCACCGTGCCAGAATTTCCCATTCGCATTGTCTTGGTACGGTCTTTCCCGCCCAGTCGCATAACTCAACGCCTCCACCACCGCCAGGCTGTCGATGGTCGCTTCTCCGCTCAGGAAGCCCGTTTCACGTTGGTGGTCGTCGTGGTCCGCGAGCCCGAGCAGGTAAAGTCCTCCCGCGCCTCCGGCCATCGAGTAGACGCCATAATCCGAAATATGGCGGTAGCGCAAAAGTGTATCGGGCGAATTCGAAAGATGACGGCTGACGTCGCTGTCCGTTGCGAACAGCCCGGCCGTGAATCCCCCTAGTGGAACCAGCCACGTAGCATCGGGCAGGCGCGCCTGCGCGAGACTTTTCCATATGCCGATCTGATCGTGTAGTAACGCCCGCGGAAGAGTTATGAGCTTATTCTCCGTGTCACTGGGCTGGGGGGCGTCAGGGATATCAGTAGAAGCAGATCCATACGCGTGACCTCTCGACCCCGCCGCAGTCGGATTTGAGTTGTCTTTCGATTCTGCCTTCGCCTCCGGCGCAGCCGAAGGCGATTGCGAATTGGTCTGAGCATTGCACCTTACAATCTGAAAAAACATCACGAGCATGAGTGAAACGATCGTGAGCCTCATGCGCCTAAAATCGTCCTACTTGATTGCAATTCCGAATGCGTGGGCGACTTGCGAACCAGCAAAATATTCTTCCATTCGTTTGACTGGCAAGACGTCTTCAAACTGGCTCGACGTCAGATTCATCCACCTCAAGCGCCACCGAGCGCATGATCAGATCGATCGACAGCACCAGCCGGAACCCATCCTTGCGCCGGATCATAATTCCCTCCGCATCCGCTAGCGGACCGCTCTTTACTCGCACTTTCTTCCCTTGGCGCAGGTAGGGGTGCGGCTGAGGTCGCATTCCAGCGGAGACGCTCGACTCCAGCGCACGTATTTCGGTATCCGGAACCGCCGCAGGCTGGCCCTGAAAAGTCACAAATCGCACCACGCCAGGAGCCCGAAGGACGCCCAGTCGATCGCGAAGATTCAAGTTCACGAAGACATAGCCGGGGAACAGCGCCATCTCCAGCTCTTTGCGGCGGTCCTTCCAGCGGCGCACGCTGCGGTAGGTCGGAAGGAAATAGTTCAACCCCTGGTGTGCAAGATGCTGGCTCACGCTCTTTTCATGCCGGGGACGAACCGAAATTGCATACCAATGCACGACTGGCGGGCTCGGTCGATCACTTGCCATAGCTTCCGCGCAGACTCCGCTTCGGTTAGCGTCGCAACTAGCGTTTTCTTGCACCGCTTCACTCCAAGTCACAGCTCCGCCATCTCAGTTACATGCCGATCTGCAATGTAACAACCTATTAATCAATAAGTTAAAGCCAAACTTGCCAACTATCGCCCGCTAGTTCTGCGATGTTCCAACCACAGAAGGACGATCCCTTAGGGCGCTCAGAATTCCAGCTTCGGAACTCACCATGGGCTTGGTACGAACGTCCGCCACCGCCCAATAAAGCAGGCCACGATTTTTTTCCGGGGCGAGCGCCAGAATCCGCATGTGCGGATACCGCCCCAACAAAAAACCGCACTGCGCGATCTGCTTTTCGGCGTCTTCGAGTGCGAGAATCAAGATGTCGGGTTTCGCATCGTCGACTGCCTCCGGCAACTCATTCTCGTCTTGCACTTCACCAATTACCTCGATATCGGGCTGGTCGGCGATGACAGCAAGCACTAACTCCCGCATCAATCGTGGGCGATTCGCAACCAACACGCGCAGTCGTTTCACGGGAGTAAACCTCAACCGACATTTTTAGTTGCGGTTCCGAAAAGGGACAAGATTCATTTGCGTACTCAGGTAAAAGGTCACTGGAGACCCGACGTGCACTGCTCGGTACCAATCGAACGTACTAATGAGTACCAATTTAAGGTACTCATCAGCAATGTCGGTCACATGCCGGGTCAATCTGCTAAGACGGAGGTTTCTCGCTATCGATGGGCAACTCTGTGGCTCCTCTCGCCATCTCAAGACAAAACATTACCTATACAATTGTCTTCGTCTTCAAGGAACGGAGCGTGCCTTCTAACGCACCTCGTAGCGGGCACCTCTTGGTGACGACCAGCCACTGGAAATTGCACTTCGGGCAGTGCCGGATTCGATCCTCGATTGTGGAAAAGCGGTCACATCGCTATGGACAACACTATGGTAGGATCAACTGGCTCGAGGGGGGCACCTGCATCGCAGGTTTTCTAGGGGCGGAGGACTGAAATGGCTCTCGAGCGTATCGTTGCGTTCCTAGTGGCTGAAAACTGTCTGCTTCGCGAAGCCCTAGTTCGCGTTCTGCGAAAAAGGGAAGATATCGTCGTTGCAGGTGCGATTGCTTTTTCGCTGTCCGCCCTCGACAAGGTTTCCAGTGCAAATCCCGATGTGGTTCTGTTTGACTCCGCCAGTATCGCGCTGGCCGGGCCTTGCTGCGTTTCACGCATGAGGCGGGCGGGACAAAACAGCAAAGCCGTTATGGTCGGGATGGAAGAAGATGAAGCCACTTTTTTGCGGGCTGTGGGTGAAGGAGTCCTGGGATATGTTCTGAAGGATGCGTCGGCCGCCGAGATCGTTCGTGTGATCCGCGCCGTCGCAGCAGGCGAAGCTGTCTGCCCGCCAAAATTTTCTTTATCCTTGTTTCAGTCCGCTGCCCAATACATTTCTCTATCGATCAAACCACCGCACACCGCGAAATTCGGCTTGAGCCGCAGAGAGCATCAGTTGGTTGGCCTGATTCGATTCGGACTCTCCAACAAAGAAATCGGAAGCCGATTGAATCTCTCGGAGCAGACGGTGAAGAACCACGTCCATCGCATTCTCCGCAAAGTGGGCGCTAACGATCGTGTGGAGATGGTCGAGCTCTGTGATTCTCACTCGGAGAATGCCGGCCTTAGTGATCCGCTTGCGCCTTGGACTAGCGCTTCTCGTCAGGAGTACTTAAAGGGTGGGTCCGCAACCGTGGCTCGCCTCCGCGAATAGTTTACGCGGAGACGAACCTCGCGAAGTTTGTTTCATGTGGCAATGCCTGCGCGCGACATGGCAAGCCTCGCCGCGTGATGTCCGCACATCCCGTGCACACCCCCACCCGGTGGTGTGGAGGACGAACATATATAAATGTCCCGCGCCGAGGTCGCGTAGTGTCGCCACGTTGGACGAAACACAAACTGCTGCCAATCCATCGCCCCGCCGGTGATGTCTCCGCCGACAAGATTTGAATCCATCGCTTCCAGCGCCGCCGGTGAAAAAACTCGACGAGCAAGAATGCAGTCACGGAATCCCGGTGCGAATCGTTCGATTTGATTTTCGAGTCTCTCCAGCATGTCAAAAGTTGAACCGTTGGGAACGTGGCAATAAGCCCACGCCGTGTGCCGGTCCTCGGGCGCGCGCGACGGATCGAAAAGACTGGGCTGCGCCAAAAGCACAAAAGGCTTCTCCGCGTGTTGTCCCTCCCGCATGGCTTTTTCGGACTCGGCAATTTCCTCGAAGCTTCCGCCGATGTGCACGGTCGCCGCGCGCAAGCATTCGGAGGCTCTCCACGGAATCGGCTGCCGTAGCGCATAATCGACTTTGAAAACGCCGGGACCATATTTGTACTTGGCCAATTGGCGTCGATAAGAAGCGGACAATCGTTCTCCCGCCAAGCGAATCAATTGCCGCGGAGTTACATCGCACAGGACCACATCGTAGTTTGGAACCTCGGCCAGACTTTCAATGCGCGTAGACGTCTTTACGGCAGCTCCGAAACCCGCGAGACAACTGCACAGCGCTCGCGTGATCGATTGCGCTCCTCCGCGCGGAATTGGCCATCCCACCGAATGCAGGGCCGCTCCCGTCAGCACGCCCGCGGCAGCGCTCAACGGTTCATCGAGACTAAGCACGGAATGTGCCGCCAAACCAGCGAAAACCGCCTTGGCGCGAGCATCGCGAAACACGCTGTTCGCCAAGGTTTGCGCCGGAAGTAAGGCTCGCATTCCGAATCTCGCGACCAGCCACGGATGCCGCGGCACCGACGGCAACGGACCGAGCACGTCGGAAGCGAGTTCGCTCCAGTGCTCGGCAAACGGACGCATGAGTTTCGACCACGGCTTGCCATCCCGGCCAAGCACAGATTCGGCCTGAGCAAGATCGCGTTCCAGCGCAACAGCCGTGCCGTCGTCGAACGGGTGCGCCAGCGCTGCGGGCGAGTGGATCCATTCGAGGCCATGGTTCTGCAATGACAAGCCCGAAAAAAATGGAGATCCGACGGCGAAGGGATAGACCGCCGATCCAAAGTCGTGCTGAAAACCAGGAAGCGTCAACTCCATGGTGCGGGCTGCGCCTCCGGGCTGAGCTTCGGCCTCAAACACGTCGACAGCAAATCCAGCTTGCGCAAGCGTAATCGTCGCAGCCAGACCGTTCGGTCCCGCGCCAATCACGCATCCGCGACGGCCGATTTTGCGACCGCCGATCTGTGGATTCAAACTCTCCATAGTGTTAGGGATGAGTTCTCAGACCTCGAAGTCTCAAACAAAGCCCGCGCATGCGAAATGATCGAACGCGCGAAGCCCCGCGAGAGCCAAGACTGAAACCTTGAAACCTTGAAACCTTGTCTCTCTCACTCCCTCGGCCCCACCGTCGGCCATTCGATGCCGCGGATCGTCCCGTCCGCTTCGCGCTCGATGGCCGGTGCGTAGAGTCCCAGGAATTCGCGCCTCCACCAGAGGCCTTGCGTCTGCTTCTCAGACATCGACGTGAACCAGTATCGCCAGAGCACCGCTCGCACCTCGCGCGGAGGCGCATGTGGAAAGGGATTGCTTTTGAAAAGAGCAAGAACATCTTTGTCATCCGCTAACAGCCTGAGTTCCGTGCGCGGCACGATGGGATAATCCTGCCACCCGCCGAGCGATGCAAACCACAGGTTCCAGTCGAAGCGCGGTTGATACGGTGCATAAATCCCGGGCGGACTTTTCAGGTCCTGCGGCTTGTAGCGGAAAGGGTAGGGAATCCAGGTCTTCCCATCGTCGGAACCCTGAAACTCGATCTCGTACCTGCCGCGCGTCATGATGCCAAAAAGCCCGTAGCGATTGGCGATGCGAAAAGGTTCGAGCGCGGTCACCGGTTCCGTAGGCAAAGGCAATGCGGAGAACATCCAGATCAGCTCTGCCGTGGTTGCATAGAAAATCCAACTGAGCGCGATGCCGGCGAACGAAAGCTTGGTAATGTTGACCGTGTGGCGCAACACGCTTTCCGGCGCTTGTCTTCCGCTTACGTCGGATGAAGTTCCCGCCTGCACCCCGCCTATGCCCAGCACCTGTGGCGCGGATACTGCCGTTTCATCGGACGCGATCTTTGCCGTTTGCGCGGGAAAAGATTTTTTCCACCGCTGCGGAAGAAACGGCACGACAAACCGATCGTCCAGCAAAAGGAATCCAAGAGCCAGGACAAGGTAATTGAGAAATGTGTAGTTGGCGGTGAGAATTACGCCCGCTTGCCAACCCGTCACGATAAAGAAGCACGCGATACGCCAGCGCCGCGGCAGCAAAAACATCCAAACCAAAACCAATTCCAGCGCGAGCGTGGCAAAAACCGTGGAAGCATGAAACCAGTGCGGCAGATGCTGCATGTACCAGCCGATCCAGGTTGGCAGCGGACCGTTCTGATAGTACTCATCCATGGCGGTAAAATTGCGCCACTCCGGGTCTCCGCCAATGATCTTTGCCACCCCCGACTCGAAGTAGATGCGCAACCACTCCCATTGGAGCAGAAACAGGCTGGCGCGCGAAGGGCGCGACAATTCGCCGAGACCGGGCCGAAATCCCGCCGGGGCAAAAAACAGACAAATAAACCCGGCTTCCAGCAGCATCCCGTCTGACTGATAACCGGAAAAATCCTGCGCCGCGCTCACAAAGGAAAGGAAACATACAAAACAGATGACCAGCATTCCGCGCGGCCACGCATTCAAAACCAGCAGCACCGACGCGACCATGCCCACCCAGCACAGGCCGGTGAGTACATGCGGACCGCTCCCGAACCAAAGCAGGGTGGGCGCAAACCAAACGGCGCGGCTGTAACCCCCAAATGACTGCTTCACAGTTCGCAGATAATGGTCGGCGGGCAGAATCCCGCCCGGTCCAATCAGCCCGCGAATCTGAAACACCAGCGAAAAGAATGCGGAAAAATAGATGCAGCCCAGCGCTCGCAGAAAAATCCACCGCGGAATCAGGCGGTCACGTGGGCCGTGCTCCGAGTCGAACAACCATCGGAAGGCAGCCGACCAGTTCATGAGCGTGAGTCATTATACGTCTGACCATAATCCGCTCGACGGCAACTCGAGAGTAAGAAGAGTCCGCTCGTCAGGCGCAACGATGAAGGCAACTCCACCCCATCCGGCCCTGTTCTTCCGTGACCTCGGAAGCAGCTTCGCCAATTGTTAAGCTCCGAATTGAAATATTCAGGAGGATCCTTGTCCGCATCGGCTCCGAAAACCGCGCAGCAGCCGCCTCGACCATCCACCATCAAGATTCTTTACGGCGAATCCGACGAACAGATTCTCTCCACCCAGGCCGGCGAGATGACCAAAGCCGGACACAGCGTAACCACAGCCCTGCACCGCCGGGGCGTGCAGGAAGCCCTGCGCGACGGCAGCTTCGATCTCGTAATTCTCGGCGCCAGTTTATCCAAGGATGATCGTCATCACTTGCCCTACATGGTCAAAAAAGCCCACGCTGGAACGAAGGTTCTAGTCATGCATGCCGGCACGCACCACCACGAGGTCGACGCCGCCATTGACCCCAGCATGAGCATGAACCGGATTCTGGAAAAGATTGCGGCCGTGCTTCAACCCGCAGCCACCCGCTGAAACCAGCCACTCTGCAAAAAGAAAAGGTCTGGTCGAGTCGAGAGAATCACCCGCCAGACCTACCAAGCTTCCAGGCTGATAGCAGCATTCTCCTCGCAGCGAGTTCGCCAGTTGTCACACGTATGTCAACTTGTCGTCACGTTTTCGGCTGCTCGTCCCGGCAGGGAACGTATAAATTTAAAATGGGCCGCCAGCCAAGAAGCGGTGACTCTTCCTTGGCTATCGGCCCATTCGATCCGGACTGGGATCGGAGGTGATACCTATATGCTAGTCTCTCTGCCGCGATTGTCAAGGAGCAACTTCTTCGTTTTTTCACTTTGGGAAATTCGAACCGTGCTTGAAAAATTCTCCGCAACCGTCCTCCGATCATTGACACTTTCCCCGCCACGGTGTTAATTTTATTGGTTTTAGACGCGGCTTCCAACGCAATCAGCCAGCGACATCAGCAAGGATTCGATCGTCGTTTTGATCATCAGAAAATGGACCAGACCC